>JBAIYN010000407.1:0-12068 GCA_037915775.1 Burkholderiales bacterium
CAAAGTCGGCGGTCGAAGCCGCGGCCGATCCAAAGACACCCACCGAGCTGCTGTCCCGCGTGCTGAGCGAGAGCTATTACACGCGTCTTCTTCTCGAAGTCGACAGCCTCGAGCGCGCCAAGGAACGTTGCGAACTGGCGAAGCGCTATGCGAAAGAGGCGAAATCCGAGCGTGCCGAACTGATCGCCGCCCTGTCCGAAGGGTTGTACGAGGTTCATGCGGGCATGATCGACGTGGGGCTGTCGCGTCTGACGCAGACGCTGGAGCGGGCGCGCATCATGAAGTCCGCGCTGCGCGATGCGCTGGCGGCGATGGTGAAGGCGCACGAGGTCGCGGGCAAGCCGGACCTTGCGCTCGTTTATCTACGCGAACTGATGCTGCACATCAAGAAGGCGCAGCAGGACAACGCGCTGCGGCATCACCAGCTTCACATCGAAAAGCTCGAGCGGCAGCAGCAGGCGCTGGCATCGGCCGACCAGTTGATGGAGCGCCGCGAGCAGCAGTTGCGCGGGCAGTTCGCCGAGCAGGTCGCGCAGCAGGAACTGATGCGCTCGCGCATCGAGATGCTCGAGCGCCTGGCGGTGACGGCGGAGCTGCGCGACGACTCCACCGGTGAGCATTCGTACCGCGTCGGCAAGCTGGCGGCGCTGCTGGCGGCCGAATTCGGCTGCGACGAACAGACCTGCTTCATGATCGATCTTGCAGCGCGCCTGCACGACATCGGCAAGATCGGCATCCCGGACGGCATCCTGCTGAAACCCGACCGGCTGACCGACGCCGAGCGGCAGATCATGCAGACGCACACGACGGTCGGCGCCGAGCTGCTCGCGCAGAGCAACATCCCGCACATGCAGATGGCGGAGGAGATCGCGCGCTTCCACCACGAATGGTGGGACGGCTCGGGTTATCCGTTCGGAATCAGCGGTTCGGCGATTCCGATCGCGTCGCGCATCACGGCGCTGGCCGACGTGTTCGATGCGCTGACGCACAAGCGGCCGTACAAGGAGCCGTGGCCGGTGGCGCGCGCGCTGGAGGAGATCGCTTATCTGAAGGGGCACCAGTTCGACCCGCAACTGGCCGACCTCTTTCTCGCACTGATCCCGCGCCTGCAGCGCGAGCAGGGCGATCTGGACGAGTTCCTCGGGCGCTCGGCGCGGCAGTCGCCGTTCATCCAGGCGCGCGAGAAGATCGCCGCGACGCTAAGGCAGTTCAGCGGCCGCGGCGGGGGGACTCGTCAGCGCTTCGATACGCAGCGCTGATAAGGCTCAGCCCCTCGGGCCGAGCGCGACGAGCCGGTCGACCGCGCGCACCGTCTCCGGGCGGTGGCTGACGATCACGAGCCCCATGCCCAGGTGTTTCAGCCCCTCGGTGATTTCGCGCTCGCGCGCTAGATCGAGCTGGTCGAACGCCTCGTCGAGGAACAGCGCCTGCGGCCTCCTGTACAGCGCACGCGCCAGGATCAAGCGCTGCTTCTGTCCTCCCGACAGCGCGATGCCCATGCTGCCGACGATCGTGTTGTACTGCATCGGCATCGCTTCGATGTCGTCGTGGATGCGCGCCAGGCGCGCGCATTCGCGCACCCGCTCGGCATCGTGCTGCGGATCGAAGAAGCTGATGTTGTCCTCGATCGTGCCGACGAACAACTGGTCGTCCTGCATCACCACGCCGATGCGGCCGCGATAGGCGGCGCGGTCCCAGTCGCGCGCGTCGCGCCCGGCAATGCGCAACGCGCCCTCGGTGCGGTCGAGCAGGCCGACCAGTACCTTGACCAGCGTCGTCTTGCCCGATCCCGACGGGCCGACGATCGCGACCGTCTCGCCCGGGTGCAGTGAAAAGTCCACGCCGCGAAAGACGTGGCCTTCCACGCCATAGGCGAAGCCCAGGTCCCTGCCCTCGATCACCAGCGGCGCGGTGGTCGGCTCGGCTGCGCCGGCGCGCAACGGCTCCGGCGTGGCGAGCGCGATGTCGGCGATGCGCTCCGCGTGCAGATCGAGCATGCGGAACTCGATCCCCTTGTCGACGAGGTTGTTCACCCGCGTCAGGAACAGCAGCTTGAAGGCGAGGAAGCCGAACAGCATGCCGACCGAGAACTTGCCTTCGATCACCAGCAATGCCGCCAGCCAGATCACCGCGACGTTCTCCAGGCCGAAGATCAGCCCGTTGGCGGCGCGGTGCAGGATCGCGATGTTCTGCACCTTGACGCCGGCGTTCGTGTGTTCGACCACCAGGTTCTGGTAGGCAGCGCGGCGTTCGGTTTCGCGCAGGTTCAGCTTGATCGCCAGCATCCCCCGCAGAGTCTCGATGAAGTGGGTGTTCGATTTCGCCTCGTGCACGATCTGCTCGTCGAGCGCACGGCGCTGCGGGCCGTAAAAGACCCAGCGCACCAGCCCGTAGAGGATCGCCGCGACCAGCACGATTGTTGAGAGAGCGGCGCTGTACCAGAACATCACGGCCAGCGTCAGCAGCACCATCACGCCGTCGACGATGGTCTCGACGAAGGTCAGCGTCAGCGTCTTCTGGATTGCGTCCACGCTCTTGAAGCGCGAGAAGATGTCGCCTAGCTGGCGTTTCTCGAACCAGGCCAGCGGCAGCCTGAGCAGCTGGCCGAACAGCGTGTCGAGCAGGCGCAGGTTGAGGTGCGTGGACAGGTACACGCCGAGCCACGCGCGCACTGCGGTCACCGCCACCTGCATGATGACCAGCAGCGCGAATCCAAGGCCGAGGACGACCAGCAGGTCCATATCGCGCCCGACGACGACGCGGTCGACCACCAGCTGAACGAAGAAAGGCGACGCGATCGCGAACACCTCCAGCACGACCGACAGCAGCAGTACCTGCGTGATCGCGTTCTTCATGCCGGAAGCGACTGCCAAGAGCTGCCACGCGCTGATCTTCTCGCGCTCGTCGCGCTTGGCGAACCCGGCTGCGGGCTGCAGCTCCATCGCCACGCCGGTGTAGTGGCGCGAGGACTCCGCAAGGGTCAGCACGCGCTTGCCGCGCGCGGGGTCGAGCACGGTGATGCGCTGGCCGGAGACCTTCGTCAGAACGACGAAGTGGTTCATGTCCCAGTGCAGGATTGCCGGCAGGCGCAGCTGGCCGAGCGCCTCCAGCGGCGCCTGCACGCCGCGCGACGACATGTTCATCGTCTGCGCGATCGCGGCGATGTGCTGCAGCGTGACGCCGCGCATCGACGGCGCCAGCCGCACCCGCATCGCCGACAGGTCGGTCTGGTAGCCGTGGTAGCTCGCGATCATTGCCACGCAGGCGATGCCGCACTCCGGCGCCTCCGACTGCAGGATCAACGGCACGCGCCGGCCGAACATGCTCACCGCAGCCGTTCCCGCAATTGCAGAACGGGCTCGAACACCCATTCGAAGATGGTGCGCCGCTCGAGCAGGATGTCGGCGTTGACCAGCATTCCCGGCCGCAGCGCGAATTCCTGATTGCCGGCCGACACCGTCTGCCGGTCGAGCTTCACGTCGATCCGGTACACGGGTTCCTTCGCGGTCATCGATCCCACCTGCTCGCCCGCCGACCACACGGTGCGGCTGATGGCCTCCACCTTGCCGCGATACTGGCCGAAGCGCTGGAACGGAAACGCCTCGTACCGCAGCACGACCTCGTTGCCCGGCTGCACGAAGCCGATCGCGCGCGTCGGCACCAGCAGTTGCGCCTGCAGGCCGCTGCCCTTGGGCAGCAGCATCGCGATCGGCGCATCGGCGGCGACCGAGGCGCCGCGCGCCACTGCGATGTTGGTCACCACGCCGGTGATCGGCGCCCGGATGATCGTCTCGCGCTTGGCCTCCTCCTGCACCATGCTCTGCGTGATCTCGCTCTTCTGCCGCGACAGCTGATCGATCTGCTGGCTCGCGTGCGTGTCGATCGTCGGCAGCTCGGTCTCGGCGGCGCGCAGTTCGCGCTCCAGGCCGGCCCGGCTGCGCTTCAGCGTCTCGAGCTTGACCTGCTGGTCGAGCTGGTCGTTGCGCTTCTGCGTGAGAGCGGTATCGGAGACAAAACCCTCCTTGACCAGCTGCTGCGTGCGTTGGAAGTCCTCGCGGGCGGAGGCGACCCGGGTCTGCTGCAGGCGGATCTCGACGTCGTTCTGGGCGATTTCCTTGCGCAGGTCGGCGATGCGGGTGCGGATCTGCTCGCGCTGCTGGTCGGCGAGCTGGCGCACACGTTCCCGTTCGGAATCCAGGTTGACCGCCCGCTGTGACAGCTCCTTTTGCACGAGCGCGCCCGAGCTGACCCCCGCACCGATGCTGCGTTCCAGGGACAGCCGCGCGATCGGGGCGCCGGCCTGCACCTCGTCGCCTTCCTTGACCATCAGCTCCGTCACGGTGCCGATCTCCGGCGCCTGGATCCGTGCCGCGCCCGCGGTGAGTGCGAGAAAGCCTTCAACGCGTTCGCGCCGCGTGTATTCGCCGAGGAAAGCAAACGCGACCAGCGCCGCCGCGAAGCAGGTCGCCAGCAGCGTGAACACCCACAATGGGACCGGCCGCGCCACCGATACCTCGCCCAGCAGCTTCTCGCGCTGCGCGTCGATGGCTTCCTGCCGGAACAGTTTCCTCATGCGTCAAGGGTTGGCGGCCGACGCGATCGGCGCGCGGCGCGATTATGCGTGAAGCAGGGCACGCAGTGCGAGCCTCGCGCGTTTCACGCGCGTGTCGTTGCGTGGGATCGACTTATGGACCAATCAGGCGCCGACCTGCACCCGCGGCGCACCGGCGACGAGTTCGCCGATGACCGCGGCGCGGTCGAAGCCGTCGTCGCGGAAGACCTGCAGCACGTCGGACGCGACCGCTGGGTCGCACGCGACCAGGAGTCCGCCGCTCGTCTGGGGGTCGGTCAGCAGTGCCCGCTGCACGTCGCTGACGCCGGCCAGGTCGACGTCCTTGCCGTATCCAGCCCAGTTGCGCCCCGAGGCGCCGGTGGTGAAGCCGCGCGCCGCGAGCGCCTCGACGCTGGGCAGCAATGGCACGTCGCTGACGCGGATCCGGCCGCCGACCCGTGCGCCACGGCAGATCTCGAGCAGGTGCCCGAGCAGCCCGAAGCCGGTCACGTCGGTCAGCGCATGCACGCCATCGAGAACGGACAGGCGCCGCCCCGGGGTGTTCAGCTTCGTGGTGGTGGCGATCATCTGCGCGTAGCCGTCGGCATCGAGCTGCTCCCTCTTCAGCGCGGCGGAGTAGACCCCCACGCCGAGCGGCTTGCCGAGGATCAGCACGTCGCCGGCGCGCGCGCCGCTGTTCTTCTTCACGCGGTCCGGATGCACGAGGCCGAGCGCGACGAGGCCGTAGATCGGTTCGACCGAGTCGATCGTGTGCCCGCCCGCGATCGGGATGCCGGCGGCCGTGCAGACCGCCTCGCCACCTTCGATGATGCGCCGGATCACGTCGACTGGCAGCTTGTCGATCGGCATCGCAAGGATCGCCAGCGCCATGATCGGCGTGCCGCCCATCGCGTACACGTCGGAGATCGCGTTGGTCGCGGCGATGCGGCCGAAGTCGAACGGATCGTCGACGATCGGCATGAAGAAATCGGTCGTCGCGATCAGCGCCTGCTCGTCGTTCAGCTTGTACACCGCCGCGTCGTCGGCGGTCTCGATCCCGACCAGCAGCGCGGGGGGCACCACGCCGCCGGCGTTGCGCAGGATCTCGGAAAGCACGCCCGGTGCGATCTTGCAGCCGCATCCGCCGCCGTGCGAAAACGACGTCAGGCGCAGCCGCGGCTGCTCGGGTGCGTTCATCGTGTGCTCCTGCCGTACTGACCGAGGAGATTATCCACGAGCCGGATCACGGCGCGCGCCTCGCGCTCGGGCGCGAACAGCTTGGCGCGCTTCTCGCATGCCCACGTGAGCTGGGCCAGAAAGCGCGGCTCGCGCGCCGCGCGCACGATCAGCGCGCGCGCGGCGTCGACATCGCCTTCGGTGAAAAGCCCGGCGTACTGCACGCCGAGCAGGCCCGCGTTGCCGTCGATGCCGCTGCCGATCACGGGGGTGTGCGACATCACTGCCTCGATCACGGCCTGCGCGCCGCCTTCCATGTTCGACGGATGCAGCAGCACATGGCAGCGCCGGGTCAGCTGGCGCGCCTGCGAACGGGGCAGGTTGCCGAGCCAGCGGTAGCGCGGATCGCGCGCGGCGACCTCCATCGCACGCGCCGCGAGCTGCGCATCGAGCCCGGCGCCTGCGTGGTGGATGCGCACGCGCAGATCGGCCGGCAGTTGTTCCAGCAGGTGCCAGACGAGGCGGGGGTTCTTCTCCTCGCGCAGGTGCCCGATCACGGCAATGTCGAAGCTGCGCCGCGGCTTGCGCCCGGCGCTGAGGCGGCGCGCGGATTGCAGGATCACGGTGGTCTTGTTCCGGTACCGGCGTGGCAGGCGCAGCGGTCCGCGCTCGTTCAGCACCACCAGGCGCGAGGCCAGGTCCAGCGAGCGCTGCGCGGTGGCGTTGTTGGCGATGTCGCGGTACAGGTCGGTTCCGGTCAGCACGACTCCGACCGGACAGTCGGGATGCACCGCGGCGAACTTATGGATCGATTCGGCCGAGCGGCGCGCGTGCAGCGCGATCAGGCAATCCACCGGGCGCCCGTCCCAGCGTTCCATCAGCCGGACCCGGAATCGCGCACGCAGGATGCGCGCCCAGCGCGCGGCCGTGTGCCAGTTGCCCGTGTTGGAGGCCGCCAGATACGGGGTGACGATCCCGACGAGCGGCCGTGCCATGGCGCGCGCGCCGGTCCTATTCGCCTTTCACCGCGGCCAGGCCGAACGCAATGGCCCGGAAGCCGGCGTCGACATAGGTGATCTCGCCCGTCATCCCCGAGGCGAGATCCGACAGCAGGAAAGCCGCGACGTTGCCGACTTCCTCGACGGTCACGTTGCGCCGTAACGGCGCATTCTGTTCGTTGAACTCGAGCATCCTCGAGAATCCCTTGATGCCGCTCGCCGCCAGCGTCTTGATCGGACCGGCGGAGATGCCGTTGACGCGAATGCCTTTTGGCCCCAGATCGGCGGCGAGATAGCGCACCGACGCTTCGAGGGCCGCCTTTGCCAGCCCCATCGTGTTGTAGTGGGGCACGACCCGCTCGGAGCCGAGATAGGTCAGCGTCACCAGCGCCGCCCGGCGTCCTTCCATCAGCGGCAGGGCCGCCTTCGCAAGCGCGGGAAAGCTGTACGCCGAGATCTCATGCGCAACGCGGAAATTCTCGCGCGTGAGCCCGTCGAGAAATTCCCCGCTGATCGCCTCGCGCGGCGCGAACCCGATCGAGTGCACCAGTCCGTCGAGCGCGCCCCACTGCGCGCGCAGCCCGTCGATCATCGCGGCGATCTGCGCATCGTCTCCGACATCGCAGGGAAGCGTGATGGTCGACCCGAACTCCTGCGCAAACTCGGTGATCCGCTCCCGGAAGCGCTCGCCGACATAGGTGAACGCGAGCTCGGCGCCTTCGCGCCGACATGCCTGCGCGATGCCGTAGGCAATCGAGCGGTTGGACAGCAGTCCCGTGATCAGGACGCGCTTGCCGGCGAGAAATCCCATGGTCTTCTTCGATGTCGGTTCAAAGGCACCCGGATGCGAATCGTACCGGCACCGACCCCGGCCATGGGATGCGCGCCGGCCGCGCGACGCACGTACCGCTCAGCGCCGCGCGCTGGCGTTGGCGAGCTGGGTCGGCGCCTTGCCGGTCTTCTTCGATGCACCGGCGACGCGCGTCGAGGTTGCTTTCGTCTTGGTCGCCCTGTGCGCAACGACCTTGTGCCGCACCGGGGCCGACGCCACCATCAGGTTCACGCGCTGGCCGGCGAAAAGCTCGCGCGAATGCAGCCGGTTCCAGGCGACGATGTCGTCCACCTGCACCTTCCAGCGCCGTGCGATCGAATGCAGCGTGTCGCCACGGCGCACGCGGTAGGTGACCTGGCGCAGATTCGGCTGTTCCGGCACCAGCGCGAAGGAAGCGTCGAGCTTGTCCGGCGTGATGTCGCCGTCCATCGTCTCGTCGCGCGGGATCAGAAGCGTCGAGCCGGAAGCGAGGCGGAATTTCGGCGGCACGCGGTTGGCCTCGCGCAGCGCGGCCTCGCTGATGCCGACCCGCTCGGCGACCTGCGCGATCGTTTCGCTCGGCTGCAGCACGTACGTGGTCCAGTTCGACAGCGGCTGTCCGGTAGCCTCGTACGCCGCCAGGTTGCCGATGAAGGTTTCCGCGTGGTCCGCTGGCAGCAGGATCGGCGACTGTCCCGCGGCGGTGATGACCGGTCGCTTGAACGACGGGTTCAGTACACGGAACTCGTCGATCGGCATCTCCGCCAGCCGCGCCGCGGTGATGATGTCGATGTCGCGCGTCTTGCGCACGACGACGAAGTAGGGCTCGTTCTGGATCGCCGGCAGCGCGATGTCGTAGGTCTCCGGACTGCGGACGATGTTCTTGATCGCCTGCAGCTTCGGCACGTAGTACTTCGTTTCCTTCGGCAACGGCAGGCTCGCGTAATCGACCGGCTTGTGACGCGCCCGGTTGCGCGCGATGGCTTTCGTCACGCAGGCCTCGCCGCAGTTGTAGGCGGCAAGGGCCAGATTCCAGTCACCGAACTGGTCGTGCAGGTTCTGCAGGTAATCGAGCGCGGCGCGCGTGGACTCGAGCACGTCGCGCCGCTCGTCCTTCCACAGGTTCTGCTCGAGCTGGTAGAGCTTGCCGGTCGACGGGATGAACTGCCACAGCCCGGCGGCTTTCGCATGCGACTCGGCTTCCGGCTGCATCGCGCTTTCGACGAAGGGCAGCAGCGCAAGCTCGGTCGGCATCCCGCGCTTCTCGATTTCCTCGACGATGTGGAACAGGTACCGGCTGCCGCGGCTGGCCATGCGACCGATGTAGTCGGGCTGCGACGCGTACCAGCGCGTGCTGCTGTCCGCCAGGCGCCCGGTCAGGTCGGGCATCTTGAAACCGCGGCGGATGCGCTCCCAGAGGTCGATCGATGTGTCGCCCGCGGCCGCCGGCTCAAGTCGCGCCGAGTCGGCCGGGTTGTCCGATTCGAGCTTGCGTACCAGCTGTCCGAGCGGATCGGACGCGGCCGTGCTCGCGCTGGCGGCGGCATCCGTCACCGTCGCGCTGGCAGACGGACTCGCCACTGCCACGCTCGCGGAAGGGTTCGTGATCGTGCCGCCGGAGGAGACATTCGTCGCCGGCGCCGCCGACGCGTTCGTCACCGGCACAGTGGCCGACGGGGTCGACACCGGCAAGGCAACGGAGGCATTCGTCACCGCGGCTGCGGCCGTCGTCGACGGATCCTGCGCGAACGCCGACAACGGTGTCGCGGCGCAGGCGATCAGCAGCCCGCAACGCGCCCAGGGCTTGTCGACGCCGAAAAAGCGAAACAGTCTTTGCAGCGCCATCTTGGACAGGCACCCGTCCGGTTCAAACAGCCGCGCAGTATAAGCGGCATCCATGCTTCAGAAGCGGTTCTTCCAGGCGCGCAGCGCCGCGAAGGCGGTAACGGTCGATGCACCGGCACCGGGGCTTTCGCGTTCCGCGCGAGCACGCACGGCGGGCTCGTCGCAGCGCAGGAACGGATTGGTCGCACGTTCCTCGGCGATCGTCGACGGCAGGGTCGGCCTGCCGGCCGCACGCATGGCCACGCACGCCTGCTGACGCGCCTGCAAAGCCGTGTTCTCGGGTTCGACGGCCAGCGCAAAGCGGATGTTCGCCAGCGTGTATTCGTGCGCGCAATAGACGCGCGTTTCGCCGGGCAGCGCGGCGAGCCGGCCAAGCGACTCGGTCATCTGCGCCGGGGTTCCCTCGAACAGTCGCCCGCAGCCGCAGGCGAACAGCGTATCGCCGCAGAACACGGCCGCCAGGGACGGCGAGTAATACGCGATGTGTCCGCTGGTGTGGCCGGGCACCTCGAGGATCTCGAATTCGTGCCCTAGCACGCGGATGCCGTCGCCGCCCCTCAGCGTCGTGCGCACGCACGGAATCGACTCCGCCGCCGGGCCATATACGTGCGCGCCCGTCGCCTGGACGAGGGCCTCGACCCCGCCCACGTGATCGCCGTGGTGATGCGTGACTAGAATCGCACAGAGCTGCTGGCCGGTCTGCGACAATCGCTGGGCCACCGGTCCGGCATCGCCAGGATCGACAATCGCCGCGGACCGGCCATCCGACAGCCACCACAGGTAGTTGTCATCGAAGGCGGGTATCGGCTCGATCCGGATTTGCGGGACAGCGGTCATCGTGGGGCCGAGGCAGCAGGTGAAGGTCCGGTGATGAGGGACACATAGAAGTATGAACCACGACAACGTTTCGACTTCGTCTCGACGGACGATCACGGGAGCACGTGAATGAGCGCCACGTCGATCGTCCGTCTTTCCGAGTTCCTGCGCTCACCGGCCGGGCGCTACGTGCTCGACTGGGAGCGCCGCCAGTTCGACGCCGTGGTCGCCGACATCTTCGGTTATCACGCATTGCAGCTCGGCCTGCCGGAAATCGACGCGCTGCGGGAAAACCGCATGCCGCTGCGCCTGTGCGCATCCGACCGCTTGCTCGACTCGCCCCCTGTATCCGGCGGCCACACCCAGGTCGCGGTGGTCAACCGCTTCGAGGAGTTGCCGTTCGAGACGCAATCGATCGATCTGGTCGTGATGCCGCACGTGCTCGAGTTCGCGCAGGAACCGCACCAAGTGTTGCGCGAAGTCGAGCGCGTGCTCGTTCCCGAGGGACAGGTCGTGATCACCGGTTTCAATCCGGCGAGCCTGTGGGGACTGCGGCAATGGCTGTCGCGGCTCGGCATGGCGCCGGTGCTGCCGCGCGAAGGGCAGCTGATCGGGCTGCCGCGCGCCAAGGACTGGCTGAAGCTGCTGTCGTTCGAAGCCAACCGCGGCCGCTTCGGCTGCTATGCGCCGTGGGGCCGCAGCGAAAAATGGCTGGGGCGCTGGGCCTTCATCGAAAAGGCGGGCGATCGCTGGTGGCCGGTGCTCGGCTCGGTCTACCTTGTCACCGCGATCAAGCGCGTGCGCGGCTTGCGGCTGGTCGGACCGATCAGGAAGCTGAAAGAGGCTCCGCGGCCGGCCTTCGCGCCCGCGGCGACGCGCACGATGACGCCGACGATCGATGCGTACAGCGTGCGTGTGACGCCGGCGCGCGACGCGGACAACGACGCGATGCCCGACGCTGCACAGGGTTGAGGCGCAGCGGCGGGATGAGGCACGAACGCAGCGTCAAACTGGTCGATCCGGGTCCGCCGCCCGTGCATGCGCCGGCGGCGGCCGGGGTTGTCGTCGAAATATTCACGGACGGCGCCTGCAAGGGAAATCCCGGCCCGGGCGGTTGGGGCGCATGGCTGAAGTCGGGCGTGCATGAGAAGGAACTGTTCGGCGGCGAGCGCGCGACGACGAACAACCGCATGGAACTCACCGCGGTGATCCGTGCGCTGCAGTCGTTGAAGCGACGCACGCGCGTGGTGCTGCACACCGATTCGCAGTACGTGAAGCTCGGCGTCACAGAGTGGTTGCCGGTTTGGATTCGGCGCGGCTGGAAGACCGCCGGCAACAAGGCGGTGAAGAATGCCGATCTCTGGCGCGAACTGGCGCATCTGGCCGCGCAGCACGACATCGACTGGCGCTGGGTCCGGGGACATGCGGGCGTGCCGGGCAACGAGCGCGCCGATCGGCTCGCCAACCGCGGGGTCGAAGCGGTCATGGATGGCAGCGCTGATGCATAGCGCTCGCGACAGCGGTGATACAGTTTTGGCGCGGCGCCCGCCCGTGCCCGTTGCCGCAGTTCCCCGATGACGATCAACAAGGTCACGCTGTGGGCGTCGGCCGGCTTGCTGGCCGTTGCGGCCGCGGCCTATTTCCTGCCGCGCTGGATGTCGACCGGCCTGTCCGACTTGGTTGCCGCTGACGGCAAGGGTGGCGCCGCCGCTCCGGTGCTCAAGGCGGGCGACGGGAAGTCGGACAAAGGTGCGGGCGCCGCCGCCGCGCCGACGCCGGTCGAAGTGATCGACCTGCGGCCGAGCAAGGTGCAGGAGGACCTGGTCGCGGTCGGATCGCTGCGCTCGAACGAGAGCGTGGTGCTGCGCCC
>JBAIYN010000247.1:0-1713 GCA_037915775.1 Burkholderiales bacterium
ACCTGGCAGGCGCTGGCCGGCGTGGGCTACTCCTTCGGCTGGGGCGACGTCGTCGGGGCCTGGCGCTATGTCGGGTACGAGATGAAGTCCGGCAAGGCCGTCGAGCGACTGAACTTCAACGGACCGGGCATCGCAGCGGTCTTCCATTGGTAACGGAAGCAACGTAAATCGCGACGGTTGTAGCCGACCAGAGACCGACTGGCCTACGACTCGCCCACAGTCTCTGCAGACGCCGGCTTCGCGGCTGCCGGGAGCACGACGAAGAATGCGCAACCCGGGCCGTCGTTCTGCTCGGCCCAGATGCGGCCACCATGCAATTCGACGATGGTCTTGCAGACCGGCAGACCCATGCCTGTCCCAAACGGCTTGGTCGTCCAGAAAGCATCGAACGCCCGGTTGAGATCTTCCTGCGCGATTCCAACGCCGGAATCGCGCACAACGATGCGCAAACTGCCTGGATCCGCTTGCGCGACGGTCACTCGCAGGTGCCGCTGCCCGGGAGCCAGCGGCTGCATGGCTTCGACGGCATTCATGACGAGGTTCAAGATGACCTGCTGGATCTGCGTCCGGTCGACCAGCGCATAGCGCCCCGGTTCGCACTCCGATGTCGCCTCCACGTTCTGACTGACGAACTCGGCATGCAGTAACCGGAGGACTTCAAGGACGATTTCGCTTACATCGACGACCGCGCGTTCCGCGTCCTGCTGTCGCATCGCACGACGCAGCGTCGCGATGATTTCGCTCGCACGTTTGTTGTCGGCGATGATGTCGGTGAGGACAGCCCTAGCTTCCTGCGGATCCAGCGCGTCAGTGGCAAGGAATCGGAGCGCTGCCTGTGCGTTGGTGCGAATTGCCGTGAGCGGCTGGCTCAATTCGTGAGCGAGCGAAGCGAGGAGCACGCCGGTTTGCACGATCCGTTCAGAGTGGAGTTGCTGCTTCCTCAATTCCTCGAGCTCCCGCTCGCGCTGCTTACGCTCCGTGATGTCCTGCATCGTGCCCCGCAATCGCCCTCCTGAGCCTTCCCGCGTGCGAACTGTCTCGAGGTGGTGTTCGATGACGCGCACGGTTCCGTCAGACCGGCGAACCCGGTAATCCAGGGGGTGCCGGATCGGGCGCTGCGCCAGCCCCGGGTCAAGGGCCTGCTGCACGCGGCCACGGTCGTCGGGGTGGACAAGAGTGATCCAGTCAGCGAACGTGCCGACCTGCTGACCCAGGATGGCTACGGACTGTGACGACAACTCGACCCGGCCCGTCGCAACGTCCCACTCCCAGCTGCCGATTCCGGCGATCCGCTGCACCTCCGTGAGCTGGCGCTCGTTAACCTGCCTCGCCTCGGCAGCGCGCTTCCTCCTCAGCGCATTCTGGAATATCCGGCCCAACGCCTGCAATCGATCAACCAGGCGCATGGGCCATGCAAGCTCGGCGCTGTTGCTCACCATCGCGAAGACATGGCGCACCACGCCACCTGCCGCGAGGGGGATGTATAGGCCGGACCGGTTTCCCACGGTCTGCAAGAACGCGCGGTCGGCGTCCGCCTCCGGCGGAAGGTCCTCAGGGCGCCGGAAACTGTACGTCCGGTTCCCTCCCACGATGGTCTCGTACAGCCATGGGCAGACAGCGGCGTAATTGAGCTTCTTATCGGCGGGTGCGCCGAAATCGGGTGCGTACACCCCGTGACTGAGGAAGGCCTGGCGAGTTTCCGGATAGATCGAG
>JBAIYN010000156.1:0-3055 GCA_037915775.1 Burkholderiales bacterium
GGTCGCAGTGCTCTTGCCGGCGCGCGCCAGCGCTTCGCGTTCCGACCTCAGCAGGAAGCGCGTCTTCGGGTGCCAGACGAAGCGCAGGAACAGGGCCGTGCAAACGACCGAGAAGACGCCGGAAACCACGTCGGTCATCAGATGGAACTCGTTGGTCCCCGACGCGTAGTACTGCATCAGGGCGAACGAGCCGCCGGCGACCAGTGCGGCCGGCCAGACCTCGAAGGCCTCCTTCCAGGTGCCTCCCTCCATCTTCACGAACGTGGCGACCAGCCAGAAGGGCACCAGGATGGAAACGAATGGCAGCTGCCGGCCCGCCATCGCGGACAGCGTGACCTGGTCCAGCCCGCTGACCGCGGCAAGCGTCACGATCGGCGTGCCGATCGCGCCCCATGCCACCGGCGCCGTATTGGCGAGCAAGTTCAACACGGCGGACTGGAACGGCCTGAAGCCGAGGCCGACCATCACCGCGCCGGCGATCGCCACTGGCGTGCCGAAGCCCGACGTGCCTTCGATGATCGCGCCGAACGAGAACGCGATCAGCACGCATTGCAGGCGCCGGTCGAACGAGATGTGAACGATCGACTCCTTGACGATCTCGAACTTGCCGGTGACGACCGTCATTGTGTACAGGAACATCGCCGCCAGCACGATCCAGATGATGCCGAGGAAGCCGGACAGCATGCCGAATCCGAAAGCGGAAAACGCCGAGACGAGCGGCATGCCGAACGCCACGCACGACACCAGGAAAGCAGCGATCACGCCGTAGAACGCCGCATAGGGCGCGGAGATGCCTAGATGCCGCACCCCGTTCTGGTCGCGCGACGGATGCAGCGCAATGAAATACAGCAGGGTGAGGATCGGGATGGCAGCGACGATCGTGGAGAGCAGAACGCTCCCCGTCGGGTTGTAATTCTGCTGGTACATGGAGCCCCCCAAAGCGTGTCGTTGATTCGTGTCGTCACCCGAAACCAGGATGACGAAGCACTCGCAGCTTTTTAAATCTCGACGATCGTTGCCGCCGCCTGCGGATTCGACGCGTCCGCTCGCGGCCATGCCAGTCGATCGGTGCGCACGTTATGCCGGTCCACGCCGGTCGTCAACGGGGCGCGGCGAAAGGTCGTGCGCGTCGACCGAAGCGCGGTAAGCTCGCGGCCGAACCGACCCGAGTGCCGCAGAGCTGCCGGGCCGATCTCACAGGGAGACATCAGGAAATGCGCATTCCACTGGTTGCGCTGCCGAAGGACTATCTCGGCGGCGCGCTGATGGTGCTGCTCGGCGTGGGCGCGATGATCGAGGGCGCGCGCTACAGCATCGGTTCCCTGAACCGCATGGGGCCGGGATTCTTTCCGGTCGCGCTCGGCGCGCTGCTGACCCTGATCGGCATCGCGATCGGCGTGGCGGCCTGGCTGGAACGCGCGCCCGCCGCCGACGCCGGGCGCAAGCCACTGCCTCCGGAGTGGCGCGGATGGGCGTGCATCGTCGGCAGCGTGATCGCCTTCATCGTGCTCGGCCATTACGGAGGGCTGGTGCCGGCGACCGCGGCGATCGTCTTCATTTCCGCGCTTGGCGACCGCGAGAACACCATCAAGGACGTGCTGCTGCTGACGGCGCTGATGCTGGTGATCTGCATCGTCGTGTTCTGGTGGGCGCTGCAGATGACCTTCCCGCTGTTTCACTGGGGCTGACCGGTGTTCGCCGAATCGCTCACGAATCTCTGGTACGGCTTCGAAGTCGCGCTGCAACCGCACAATCTGTGGTGGTCCTTCGTCGGTGTGCTGGTCGGCAACCTGATCGGCGTGCTGCCCGGCCTGGGCGCGCTGACGGCGATCTCGATGCTGCTGCCGATCACGTACACGATGCACCCGGTACCGGCGATCCTGATGCTGGCCGGCATCTTCTACGGTTCGATGTACGGCGGCGCGATCGGCGCCATCCTGCTGAACCTGCCGTCGCACCCGCCGCATGCGGTAACCTGCCTCGACGGCTATCCGATGACGAAGGCGGGCAAGGGCGGCACCGCGCTCGGCATCACGATGATTTCGTCGTTCTTTGCCGCTTCGTTCGGCATTACCGTGATGCTGTTCGCGTCGCCGCTGCTGGTGTCGGTGGCGTTCAAGTTCGGCCCGGCGGAACTGTTCTCGATCATGCTGCTCGGACTGCTTGCCGGGGCGACGATGTCGCGCGGCTCGCCGCTGAAGGGCGTGGCGATGACGGTCTTCGGGCTGCTGGTCGGCATCGTCGGCACCGATGTCAACAGCGGCACGATGCGCTTCACCTTCGGGCTGCTCGAACTTTCGGACCGGGTCGAACTGGTGGCGCTGGCGCTCGGCCTGTTCGGCATCGCCGACTTCCTGATCAGCGTCAACCGCATGCATGCGATCACCTCGGTCAAGACGGGCGTGCGCCTGCGCGACATGCGGCCGAGCAAGGCGGAACTGAAGCAGGCGTTCTGGCCGATGGTGCGCGGCACGCTGGTGGGCACGCTGTTCGGCGCGATGCCGGGCACCGGCCCGACCGTGTCGACGTTCGTCGCGTATGCGTTCGAACGCAAGGTTTCGCGCACGCCGGAGCGGTTCGGCCAGGGGGCGCTGGAGGGCGTGGCTTCGCCGGAAGCGGCGTCGCACTCGAAGACGCAGGTCGATTTCATCCCGACCATGAGCCTCGGCATCCCGGGCGATGCGGTGATGGCGCTGATCCTGGGCGCGCTGCTGATCCAGGGCATCCAGCCCGGCCCGCAGATGATCAGCGAGCACGCCGATCTGTTCTGGGGTCTGATCGCGAGCTTCTGGATCGGCAATGTGCTGCTGCTGATCATGAACGTGCCGATGATCGGCGTCTGGGTCCGGCTGCTGCAGGTGCCGTACCGCTACCTGTATCCGTCGGCGATGTTCTTCATCGCGATCGGCGTCTACAGCACCAACAACAGCCTGTTCGAAGTCGGCGAGGTGCTCTTCTTCGGCGTCGTCGGCGCGATCCTGCTCGCGCTCGAATTCCCGGTCGCGCCGATCCTGCTCGGGTACGTGCTCGGTCCGCCGGTCGAGGAGAACTTCCG
>JBAIYN010000558.1:0-7026 GCA_037915775.1 Burkholderiales bacterium
GCCCTAGATCTGCAAACCGCCGAGCGCCAAGCGAGTGCCGCGCACCTGGTTCTGATCCGTAGGCGGCTGCCCTGAGGAGCCATGAAAAGGTCAACGGTGTGAAGTTCGTTTCCGCTGTGAGTCGCCGGTTGTCGCTCGGCTCAGCCTTCCGCGTGCCGCTGAAGCTGCGGCTCGGACTCGTGCTGGCCGTTGCCGCAATAGTTCTCGCGATGGGGCAAGCGGCTGTCGACCACTACCTCGTTGGCCGTGCACTGCTGAAGGACGCCAGCGACGAGATTGGCGATACGGCGATTCGCGCCGCTGAAGGTCTGGGTCGATCGGCGTTGAATCTGAGAGACGCTCTGCAGGCGGCCACCACGTTCGCCATTGGCACGCGGTCGCTCGTTTTGCCCACCGCCCAGGACGTTGCCTACATCAGAGAGACGCTGGAGTCGTTGCGTCGGCAAACGCCACACGTGGCGTGGATTGGCCTGACAACGGTCGAGGGGCACCTGATCGCCGGTGCAGGTCGAAGCACCGATGAACCGGTTGGCGTGCAAGATGGTCGTGCGTCAACACTGACCCTCGAGATTCCCATCGAGCGTGGCGGCCGCATCGATGCCGTCCTCCGCGTTCGTCCCACGGCGCACTTCATGAGCGAAGTCGAGCGTTCGACGATGCCGCAGTTCGGACGCGGGACGACCTTCCAACTGCTCGTGGCGTCCTCGAACGGGCGGGTCCTGTACGGGCCTGCCGACACGCTCGGGCAGACTCTTCCCGCGGATCTGCTGGAGGGCACGGCGTCAGGCGGGAATCCCAACAGAATCGCCGAGTGGCCGGACCGCAACGAATATCTCAGTGCGCCAGTCGCCACGGTCGGCTACCGAGGGGTGGTGTTTCCCGATTGGCACGTGATCGTCAGGCAACCAGCCGCCGAAGCGTTGCGACGCGCGGACATGATCAAGACAACACGCATCCTCTCGTCCGCGGCACTGGCCGCAGCGTTCGCGCTGCTGGGCTGGGTGCTTGCGAGCCGCCTGGCCACGCCGCTGCAACGAATCTCAGCTGCGGCCTCTGCGTGGCGCAGCGGACATGCCGATGTGTCTATTCCGGTCATCGACAGGCCGGACGAAGTCGGCGAACTGTCGCGATCGCTGCACGTTCTGGTAGACGGCATGAGCAAGCACTCAGAGGCGCTGCGGGTCAGCGAATCTCGATTCCGAGAAATCTTTGAAGCGAGCCCTGTGGCGCTCTGCGTCGTCGACTTTGCCCCCTTGCAAAGCGTGCTGGACGAGTATCGCGCCCAACACCACAAGAATTTGAGGCGTCATCTGGAGCGCGACCCGGATTTCCTGCCACGCGCCCTTGGCCTGGTGCGCGTGCTCGACGTGAATCGGACCGCGCTGCGCATGATGCAGTCCGCGAAGCAGTCGGATCTGGCCCGCCCGCTGGCCGACGTGATCGGCGAACCGTCGATGCCGCTTTTCTGGGAGATGTTTCTTGCCATTGCCGAGGGCTCCACTCAGTTCGAGGGCAGCGGCACCTTGGCGACTCCTGCCGGCGACTCCCACCCGGTGCAATGCAGTGTCGCCGTACCCGGATCGCCGCCCGACTACGGCCGGGTGCTGGTGGCATTTGCGGATCTCACCGAGCGCGCGAACGCCGAGCGAGAGCTGCGCGCCAGTGAGGAGCGCTTCCGCCTGCTCGTTGATGGCGTGAAGGACTACTCCATCATCATGCTCGACGCCGAGGGGCGGGTGGCCAGCTGGAACGCGGGCGCCGAGCGCATCGAGGGTTACACCGCGGCAGAAGCAATCGGCCAGCCCGCCTACATGTTCTATACGAACGAAGCGATGGCTGCGGAGCGCCCGGCGCAACTGCTCGAGCTGGCGCGCGAAAGCGGCAGCGCCAGCGAGGAAGGCTGGCGGGTACGCAAGGACGGATCCCGCTTCCTGGCCCACGTCGTCATCACGGCGTTGCGCGACGAGGGCGGCGGACTGTACGGCTATTCGCAGGTCACGCGCGACGTGACTGAGTTGCGCCTGGCGGCGCAGAGGATCGAGCACCTGGCGACGCACGACCCTCTGACCAACCTGCCGAACCGGTTGCTGCTGCAGGATCGTCTCAACCAGGCGCTCGCCGCTGCGCGTCGAGAGGGAACGAAGATCGCCTTGATGTTCGTCGACCTGGATCGGTTCAAGTATGTCAACGACTCCCTCGGCCACCACGTGGGAGACGCCTTGCTCAAGGAGGCCGCCACACGCATGAGCGCCACGTTGCGGCAGGCGGATACGGTGGCTCGTCAAGGCGGCGACGAGTTCATTCTGCTGCTGCCGTCCGTTTACTCCGGATTCGATGTCGACAAGATTGCGGGCAAGATCCGGGACAGGATGTCGAAGCCCTTCATGATCGAAGGTCAGCAGGTCGTGATCTCGGCCAGCGTGGGCATCACGATGTTTCCGGACGATGGCGAGGACGCAGCAACCCTGCTGCGAAATGCCGACATCGCGATGTACAACTCCAAAGGAGCCGGCGGGAACACGGCGCGCTTCTTCAGCGCACAGATGAGTTCCGACACGATGCGCCGCACGCTGGTCGAGCAGGAACTGCGCAAAGCGATCGAAACCGAAGCAATCGAAGTCCACTTCCAGCCCCAGGTGCGGCTGGAGTCCAGCGAACTCGTTGGCTTCGAGGCGCTGGCGCGTTGGCATCATCCGAGCCTGGGCGAAATTCCTCCGACCGAGTTCATTCGCATCGCGGAAGAGATCGGCGTGATCGATGCGCTCGGCGAGCAGATTCTCCGCGTGGCGTGCGCGCAGGCGGCAAGCTGGCCCGCGCGGGGCCTGCCGCCCGTCCGCGTCGCGGTCAACGTCTCGCCCAAACAGCTTGCGCAGTCGGAATTCACGAAGCTCATCGCCGAGGTCTTGCGCGATTCTGGACTGGCGCCCAGCCGTCTTGAACTGGAGATCACGGAAAGTGTCGCGATCGAGTTTGCAGCGGGATCGGCCGCGACGTTGCAGGCCATCGCTTCGCTTGGGGTCAAGCTCGCGATCGACGACTTTGGTGCCGGTTATGCAGGGCTTTCCTACCTTAAGCAACTGCCGATCGACACGATCAAGATTGACCGCACGTTCATTCGTGACGCCCCGGGGGATCAAGAAGATGTGGCAATCATCACGGCGGTCATTTCGATGGCGCGGAGTCTGGGCGTAACGGTCTGCGCCGAGGGCGTTGAGAACGCCGACCAAAGCATGTTCCTGTCCGCCGTCGGCTGCGACTTCGCGCAAGGTTTCTATTACGGAGAGGCAGGGCCGGCCAAAGATGTCTCAGCGGTCGTGAACACGCATGCGCAGACCAATGTGATTCCGCTGGTCCGGCGGCGGCGGCCTGCGTTGGCTGAAGCTGTCTAGCCGTATTCACGTCATAGGCGACTGCGCTGCAAGCGAACGCACTGGCTGGCCGATCACAAAACGGACCCGGCCGCATGGCGGCTCTTTCTGCGTGCGATCAGGTCGGCCCAGGCGTGCGTCGCCGCCGCTGATGCTGATCGCGATCATAAGTAGCACCCTCGATGTTCGCGGTGATGCACAGCCGACAGTCACTGGCGTATCGAAGCGGTCTCGGCCCCGCGAGAGCTGATATCTATTGAATGCGATTGACAGGTCATCGATGTCGCCCGATTCGACGACTGCCCTAGCTCCGGCATGCCCTCGCTGCCACAGGCCGGTCTCTCGCATACATCGACGCTTCCTGGATCGTTTGTTTAGCGCGCTTCGGGAAGTACGTCGTTATCGCTGCAACCACTGTGGTTGGGAAGGGAACCTTCGACGCGAGCCTCCGCCGAACTCGTAGGGATCTGTGACTGTGGCTGAGGCTGTCAACGTCCAAGGTCATCAAACAACGGCATCGCATAGATGCAATCGGTGATCGGAAACGCTGCAAGACAGGTCCGGATCAGCCGGGCTTGTTGTTTGTGTGCTCAGTCTTTCGCGGCACGTCGTCGACGTTTGCATTCCGCTCAGAGCGGACCAAAGACTGGTCATGAGCGAATTTCGTCTCAACGGCGACAGACTGCATATTGGCCGATCGCGGCCTGATCGTTGACAGTCTCAATTCGAGCGTTTCTGTTGAGAAGCTCGCCGGCCCGACGTTCGCAGACATCTTCGAGGATCGTCCGACCATTACCCGATGGGCGATCATCGATCCTGAGCCATTCGGAGAGGTCGATCTTTTGACGCGACCGCTCTCGCGACGGTCAATCCGAGTCTTTCAACAACAAAGACCCAAACGAATCCTTCGACCCTGCTCAAATCGGTCGTTCAAATCAAACCGCTCCGTTGACGTTTTAGAGTCCGCGCGACGTACTGACTCTGAATCCGTTTGCCACCAGATGCCAGATGGCAGAGACACCGACTCCTACAAAGTCCGCTCTGCGGTGCGGTCTGCCACCGGAGTGGCCGAGATCGGGGAAGCCTGGTTCATCAGGAGGGGCGCCCGGGGCGTTCCATGTTGCGGGGACGCTCGCGATGCTTCGTGCTTGTC
The DNA here is from genome assembly GCA_037915775.1 of Burkholderiales bacterium. GTDB lineage: Bacteria > Pseudomonadota > Gammaproteobacteria > Burkholderiales > Burkholderiaceae_F > JAKOQB01. Next base: position 4,522 of record JBAIYN010000558.1, read on the forward strand.
CAACCGCGCTGAACGGTACACAGCTTCCTCGGTACAGGTAAAGATGATGGTCATTCGCGCGATGGCCTCGTCTTTCGACATCCTCGCGCTGTCCGCTGGACCATCGGGCGAGCGTCGCGCGTGCTGTGGGCCACGAAGTTCGACCGCGCCCGCCGCTTGTCTGTCGCCAGTAAGTTCGCCGTTGTATGCGACCCGTTTGGACGATTCACGTGTCACCGCACGAACGAAGCGACGCACTTGCTTATCTACGTCCTTGGGCTTCTCGCTGGTCAGCGCTTTGAACAGCATTCGTGCAACGGGCGCTTCCATGAAATCGAGCGTCGGCTTCACGTCGCGTGGCCTGCACGATCTGCGCGTGCCGCTCATGTAAGCCGCCAAAGCCTGCTCATACTCGGCCGGGAACTTGTCACCGCGCAAGATCAGGCGGGTCAGTTCCGAAAGATGGCCGCGCTCGGCAAGCTCAAGTGCCCGCCAGTAGACGAGCCCGGTAATCACCTCATGCCTCATGCGCGCTCCGACCCCACAGAGTCTGTTTCCTTTGAATCTTCTACCCGCTTCTCGGACCCATTGTCTACCATCCCTTCGGTCTGCGCACGGAGAAGAACCTGGCGGATTGATCGAACACCCCGATTCCATCGGCGTGAAATCCTTGATTGTTGACGGCGCGGAGAAGAACTGTGGAGCGGTCTAGCAGCATCGCGTCGGCGCAAACAGTACTCGGCAGCAGCACGCCGGAGGCCGTAGATTTTCGCGCGTGCATCTCCATGCCTGACCCCGCCTACTGCACACGGAGGGGGCTGAGAGTTCACCGAGGGGTGCGAGAAGAGTGGAGACGGAGTCGGACCTGCTTGTGCGCACTGCAGAAACCTCACTGCGCGCGAAGGACTCGGCAGGATCGCGCTGAAAGCCCAGTTCAGCCACACGCAGGCGCGGCAATCTCAGCCCACGGCGTCCCGGTCACGGTCGCAGAACGAGCCAAAGCGGTCAGCAAAAGCTGACGCACAGACAAGCGACTCGGGCTCGTTCCGAGAATTACCGCGCATAGGACACTGACAATCTCCTGCGCGAGTGAGCACTCGTGAACAGAATCCGTGGCCGCCACGGTGCGCCGCTCGCCCTCCAGGACGCTCCTCGCGTCGCCATTCCCTCGGTGCAATCCCCTGAACGCGTGATCATCTAAGCGGAGTTGGGGCGCCCTCGAAATCGACGCAAGTTGCGCTCGATTGGGTGCCTCGGCTGATTCCACGAGCTCAGGAGTCGCGCCAATGAAGAGATCCGTAATTCGCGTCGTTGCAGCGGGCCTGTTGCTTTGCTCTGGCGCGGCAAGCGCTGGCTTCATCGGGCAAACGGTGGGCGCGGAATGGCTCTTTCCCAACGCGGGCACCGTACTTGAGGGACCGCTGACCGCAGTAGTTGCCGGGGGAACGAGTGTGGAGTTCCCAAGTGGATTCGCCAGCATCGTCGGCGATTCCTACGATTTCAAGGATGCCCAAATAACGATCAACCAGACCGTCGGGGGATTCAACACCGCCTTGTTCAACGGCGTCCGCTTCTTCGATCCGTTGAATGCCATTGCAGACATCACGAACGTTGCGATCAACTACGGGTTGACCAGCTATCCCGGGTTCAACGCGTCACGCATCTCGTTCGATGCCAACGACATCTATGTCAACTTCCAAGGGTTGGCTGATCCTGGACAGTTAGTTTTGCAGGTCACTTTCGAATCTGCGCCGCTGGGCAGTCCGCTGGCATCAATACCTGAGCCCGCCACCCTCGCCCTTCTCGGCCTCGGCCTCGCCGGCCTGGCAGCATCGCGTCGGCGAACGCAATAGTTGTCGGCCGCCCTACGACAACCCCCGCTTCGGCGGGGTTTGTTGTTTTTGCAGTCGCTCGACGTGGGTGAGACCAATGAATGTCACTGCGCGGTGGAAGAATGAGTGACCGCTCAGCAGCGAATTTCGTCGGGCCGGTGACAGGCCGCTCATGGCCGAACAGAGTCCCCTACGTTGCTTTCTCAGATCGATGCCAAGCGGCCACCTGCCGGCGCGCCGCTCAGCCGTTCCGATTGGACGGGGCGGGTTCGATGCAGATATGCGTGCGAGCCGAGCGGGCAACTCCCGTTCAATCTCTGGTGCCGCCACGTCCCGACTTTGCCACGGAGACCTTTTGTTGGAGCACCTTTATCAGGTCCTCCTGCGAATGAAGTGAAGACGTGTCGCGCTTCGTTGCGGCAATGTCCTGCCTCAATTCAGACAGATAGGAATCAAGGATCTTCTTCAGCAGGTCTCGCTCTGCCAGGCTCAGTTCCATCATCATCTTGCTGCTCCTTGCTGCTGGTGACTTTCTTTGATTCGCGTGGGCTCGGCGAGCGTGGCATCCGGCAGCCGGAGTTCTCAAGCGATACGTCGCAAGAAAAACTCCCCGACTTCACGGCAAACACAGTGCCCCTCATACGAAGAATTCGACGCTTGCAGAGAGCGCCCGTGTTGACCCGCAGCACGCGCA
>JBAIYN010000230.1:0-9570 GCA_037915775.1 Burkholderiales bacterium
ATCCCGTCCAGGGACGCGCGCAGCGCCTGGTTTGCCCCCGTCGAAAGCTGCGCGACGGTTGCGTCGACCGCGGAACGCAGTTGCCCGCTCACGAGCGTGTCCATTTGCGCCGGCAGGCCGTCGAGTACCGCCTGCAGCGCCATGTCGCGAATCTCCTCGGGCGTCGGCAGGGCAGCCGTCGGCGGAATCGGCGGGGGAGGCGGCAGTTCGACCGGCGGCAGCACCGTGGCCGTGACCGCGGGTCCCGGTTCGGACTGAACCGCCTGCTCCACCGCAGGCAGCGCGAAGTCCAGATCGAGCGCCGGCAACGTGAGGCGCTCGGTCAGCAGGGGAATCGACTCGTCGTCGTCGAAATTCATCGAGTTCGCCGCCAGGTTCCGACGCCCGGTCGCGCTCATTCGCTGCCGACCTCGTGCGTGGCTGGCACCACGCCGCGCTCGCGCCAGGTGCGAAAGCGATGGCGCGCCTGGGCGCGGTCGCCGTCGTCGCGCGACACGATCTCGATCACGCGCGCGAATCCAGCGCACCAGTCGGCCGCGGGCACGTCGTCATCGAGATTCAGCAGCAGGTCGCGCTGCAACTTGCCCCCGGCGGCCAGCGTTAGCCAGACCGGCGTGCTTTGCGCCAGCGGCGAGTCGACGTACACGTGCGGGAGGAAATCGAGGGCGGAGAATGTCCACAGCGCATTGTCGAAGCGGGCCATCCGGTCCGCGTCGCGCGCGTAGACCAGCACCGACAGGTTCGCGGCGCGCGCCTTGCGCACCACGCGGCAGGCGTACTGCAATCGGTGATCGACGTTGAAGTAGAAATCGACGCGCATCGCGCGCCCATGATAATTAATGGGGCGCCGCGGTCCAGTTCGATCACGCCGCCCGCTTCATCAGGAAATTCGCCAGCAACGGCACCGGCCGGCCGGTGGCGCCCTTGGCGCTGCCGCTCTTCCACGCGGTGCCGGCGATGTCGATGTGCGCCCACTTGTACGCCTTGGTGAAGCGCGCCAGGAAGCAGGCGGCGATGACGGCGCCCGCCTTGCCGGGCATGCCGATGTTCGCCATATCCGCGAAGTTCGACTTGATCTGGTCCTGGTAGTCGTCCTCGACCGGCATCCGCCACGCGGGATCGAGCGCGACCCGGGAAGCCTTCAGCAGATCGTCCGCGAGCGCCTCGTCGGTCGCGAACAGCCCCGAGTTGACGTCGCCAAGGGCGACCACGCACGCGCCGGTCAGGGTCGCGATGTCGATCACCGCCGCCGGCTTGAAGCGTTCCGCATAGGTCAACGCGTCGCACAGGATCAGCCGACCCTCGGCGTCGGTATTCAGGATCTCGATCGTCTGGCCGGACATCGAGGTCACGATGTCGCCCGGCTTGCTCGCCGTCCCCGACGGCAGGTTCTCGCATGCGGCGACGACACCGACCACGTTGATCTTCAGTTTCATCTCGGCGATCGCGCGCAGCGTGCCAAGCACCGAGGCGGCCCCGCACATGTCGAACTTCATCTCGTCCATCGCTGCACCCGGCTTCAGCGAGATGCCGCCGGAGTCGAACGTGATGCCCTTGCCGACCAGCACGATCGGCGCCTGCGACTTCGCCGCGCCCTGGTGCCTGATCACGATCAGGCGCGGCGGCTCGGCCGACCCGCGCGTGACCGACAGGAACGCACCCATCTTAAGCTTCTCGATCTCCTTGCGATCGAGCACCTCGACGCCGAGCTTCCATTCCTTGCCGAGCTGGATCGCCTGCTCGCCGAGATAGGTCGGCGTGCAGACGTTGGCAGGCAGGTTGCCGAGCCGCTTCGCGAGCGCGGCACCGTTGGCGATCGCCACCCCCTCCTTCAGGCCGCGTTCGGCGTGTGCGTCGCGTGCATCGAGCAGCAGCTGCACGCGCGCGACGCGCGGGCCGTTTTCGTCCTTCTTGCTCTTCAGCTCGTCGGTGCGGAACGCCGCCTCGCGGGCGGCCAGCGCGGCCGTGCGCGCCTGCCAGGCGTGGTCGCGTCCGCGCAGTTTCCAGTCCGACACGGCAAGCGCCACGTCCTGCACACCGGCGCCTGCGTTGCGCACGGCGGCGCGCACCGCCTCGGCAAAGCCCTTGTCGCTGAACTCCTCCGCCTTGCCGAGCCCGACCAGCAGCACGCGCGGGCTGGCCACGCCGGGCACGTCGCGCAACAGCACCACGTTGCCGCGCTTGCCGGTGGCGTCCCCGCTCTTGACGGCGGCGGCCACGGCCCCCTTGGAGGCCATGTCGATCCGCCGCGCCGCGCCGGTCAATACGCCGTCGACGTAGATGCCGACGGCCACGCAGTCGGCCTTGACCGCGTCGGCGCTCGCTACCTTCGTGCTAAAGTCCATCGCGCTTTTCCTCTTGCAGGGATGTTTGGCTGCGATCGTGTCGGCGCTGTCAACGAAGCCGACCTGCATCGGGCGCGCAGTATAGCGGCCACCTCTCGCGATCCGCATCCGTCATGGTTTTCCAGCGTGCCATCGCCGCCGAGCTGTCGAACACGGCCGGCGCGGTGTTCACGGTCCTGTTCTCGATCATCTTCTCTGTCGGCCTGGTGCGAATCCTCGGCGAAGCCGCGGGCGGTCGCGTCGACAGCGCGGCGGTGTTCGCGATCGTCGCGCTGACCGCGCTCACCTACCTGCCGACGGTGCTCACGCTGACGCTGTTCGTGTCGGTGCTGATGACGGTGTCGCGCGTCTACCGCGATTCGGAAATGGTGGTGTGGTTTGCCTCGGGCCAGAGCCTGCTCGCGTGGATCTTCCCGGTGCTGCGCTTCGCGGCGCCGATCATCGTGCTGGTCGCGGTGCTTTCGCTGGCGCTGTCGCCGTGGGCGAACCGGCAGATCGCCGAGAGCAGGACGCGCTTCGAGCAGCGCGACGACGTGAGCAAGATCGCGCCCGGCCGCTTCATCGAATCCGGCGGCGGCGATCGCGTGTTCTTCGTCGAAAGCGTCGACCTTGCCGGCGCGCACGTGAAGAACGTGTTCGTCAGCCACCGCAGCCAGGGGCGCGAGGGCGTGATCGTTGCCGCGCAGGGAGTGATCGAGGTGCAGCCCGACGGCGATCGCTACCTGGTGCTGGAGCAGGGCCGCCGCTACGAGGGGCGGCCCGGCGAAGCGGAATACCGGATGCTCGAATTCGACCGCTACGCGATCCGTCTCGACACCAAGCCCGAGGCGCCGCTGGCCGAACTGGCCGCGCGCGCGAAATCCAGCGACGACCTGTGGCGGCAGCCGACGACCTGGAATCTCGGCGAGCTGCTGTGGCGCGTCGGGCTGCCGATCGTCGCGCTGGTCGTCACCCTGCTGGCGATCCCCCTCGGCTACACGAATCCGCGCGTCGGCCGTTCGTTCAACCTGATCCTCGCCGTGCTGGCGTTCCTGCTCTACAACAACGCGCTGTCGATCGTGCAGTCCTCGGTGCAGCGCGGGAACACTCCGTTCTGGGTCGGGCTGTGGCTCGCGCACGCGGCCGCGGCCCTGGTCGTCGCGCTGCTGTTCGTGCGGCGCGTGTACTGGCAGAGCTGGCTGCCGCGCTGGCTGATCGGCGCGCTGCGGCGGCTCGACTCCCGGAAGACGGCCTGATGCGCACGCTGCGGCGCTACCTGACCCGTGAAGTGGCGCAGGCCACCGGCTTCGTGCTGTTCGCGCTGCTCGCCCTGTTCGCCTTCTTCGATCTGATCGCGCAGGTCAACGAGATCAGTTCCGGCTACCAGCTGCGCACCGCGTTCGCGTACGTCGCGTTGTCGCTGCCGTCGCGCACCTACGAGCTGACGCCGATCGCCGCGCTGATCGGCACCATCTATGCGCTGTCGAAGCTCGCATCGAATTCCGAATTCACGATCATGCGCGTGTCCGGCATGAGCACGCGCCGGCTGGCGGGCACCCTGATCCGCATCGCGCTGGTGTTCATTGCGCTCACCTACCTGTTCGGCGAGCTGGTGGCTCCCCCGGCCGAGCGCGTCGCGCAGCAGCTGAAGCTCGCCGCCAAGGGCGATTCGGTCGAGGAGTTCCGCTCCGGCGTCTGGGTGCGCGATGCCATCAAGGGGGCCGACGGGCAGATCGAGCGCTGGCGCTTCGTCAACGTCAGGCAGGTGCGGCCGGACGGCACGCTGCGGTCGATGCGCGTGTTCGAATTCGATCGCGACTATCGGCTGCGCGCGATCGGCACCGCGGCGAGCGGCCGTTTCATCGTCGACAGCAGGGGGCCCGCGTGGCAGCTGAACGACGTGGTCGCCACGCTGCTGCCGGTCGTATCCCCGAGCGACGCCGCGCAGTCGGACGAGCACACCGAGATCGTCCGCGCCAGCACGCTGCGCTGGACATCCGAACTGACGCCGGACATCTTCAACGTCCTGCTGGTTCAGCCGGAGCGGATGGCGGCGGTCGACCTGGCGCAGTACATCCGCCACCTCAGCGCCAATCGCCAGCAGACCGATCGCTACGAGATCGCCCTGTGGAACAAGGTGTTCTATCCGCTCGCGATCCTCGTGATGATGATGCTGGCTCTGCCGTTCGCGTACCTGCACGTGCGCCAGGGCAGCGTGAGCCTGAAGATCTTCACCGGCGTGATGATCGGCGTGATCTTCTACATGATGAACAAGCTGTTCGCCCACCTCGGCCTGCTGAACACCTGGCCGCCGGTGGTGGTGGCCGCGCTGCCGAGCCTAGTGGTTCTCGGTGTCGCGCTCGGCACGCTGTACTGGCTCGAGCGGCGCTGACGGGGGGCATCGTTTCCGAAGCCGTCACTTCATCCGCGACGGCAGCTTGATCGTCCGGCCGCCGACCATGAAGCGGCCCATGCCGAGGTGGTGCAGCGTCGGCGCGTCGCGGCGCGCGGGGTCGATCCAGGCCTTGACGACCTCGAGGATGAAGAAGCAGTACGCGGGCACCATCCGGGTATCGACGACCCGGCATTCGAGGTTCGCGAAACAGTCGCGCAGAAGCGGCGCGGCAACCTGCGCGGCCGGCGTGGTCGCCAGGCCGAATTGCGCGAACTTGTCGACCTTGCGCCCGCTGCTGTTGCCGCATGCGACCACAGTAGGCGCCATGTCGGCGCCCGGCAGGTTGATCGCACACTCGCGCGTGGCGCGCAACAGCCCGAAGCTGTAGTTGCGGTCGCTGATCACGCAGCCCACCAGCGGCGGCTCGAACTCCATCATCGTGTGCCACGACATCGTCATCACGTTCGCGCGGCCGCCGCGTGCGGTCGTCAACAGCACGACCGGGCCGGGTTCGAGCAGCCGGTAAACCCGGGACAATGGAAGAGTTCTCTTGCCCATCGCGCACCTCCGGCGCGGCCAGGATGCGCACACTGTAGGCGGTCGCGCAGGCCGGACCTTGTCCGGTCTCAGTCTTCGCCGCGCTCGCCCTCTGTTTTCGCCTTGGCGCGGAATGGGTACGCGCCGCCCGGCGCCCTCTTGGGGGCAATGCGCAGCGACAGCACCATCGTGATTGCCAGCGTGACCACGGTGAAGCCGAGCGACCACGCGACCGGGATCTTGTAGACGTCGAGCAGCAGCATCTTGATGCCGATGAACGCGAGCACGATCGCCAGCCCGTAACTGAGCAGGTGGAAACGCTCGTGCATGCCGGCGAGCAGGAAGTACATGGCACGCAGGCCGAGGATCGCGAACACGTTCGAGGTCAGCACGATGAACGGGTCGGTGGTGATCGCGAAGATCGCCGGGATCGAGTCGACCGCGAACACGATGTCGACGATGCCGATCAGCAGGATCACGACCAGAAGCGGCGTGGCCATCCGCACGCCGCCGACGCGCGTGAAGAATTTCTCGCCGTCGTAGCCGGGCGCGATCTTCAGGTGGCCGCGGATCCACTTCAGCGCAGGATTCGATTCGAGGTCCGGTTCCTGCCCGGCCGCCCACCACATCTTGATGCCGGTGAACAGCAGGAACGCGCCAAAAACGTACAGGATCCAGTCGAAGCGCGCGATCAGCCAGGCACCGATCAGGATCATCACCGCGCGCAGCACCAGCGCGCCCAGGATGCCGATCATCAGCACGCGCTTCTGGAACTCGGCCGGCACCGCGAAATAGGTGAACACCATCAGGAACACGAAGATGTTGTCGACCGCGAGCGCCTTCTCGACCAGGTAGCCGGTCGCGAACTCGAGCGCCTTGGCGTCGGCGACGTCGTTGCCCTGCGCGCCGCCGAGATACCACCACAGCCAGCCGCAGAAGACGAGCGACACCGCGACCCAGACCAGCGACCAGAGCGCGGCCTCGCGCATGGAAACCTTGTGCGCGCCCTGGCTGCGCAGCGCGAGGAAGTCGACCAGCAGCGCGACGAGAACGAACGCCGCGAACAGCGACCACAGCAGCGGCGTGCCGATGGAAACCATGCAGATGCCTCGATTCGTTTGGCCAGGCGCGGGCCGTGGGGTTGGAGTCGTCGCTCTCCTGGTCTGGCGAACCGGCTGAGCCGGTCTGCGGCACCGGGCGAGGGATCTTGCGCCTGCGCGACCACCCCGCCGTATTGACGACACCGCAGCGGGACCCTGATGCCGGTCCCGCGCTACTCCCCGTCAGAGGCGCCCGCATTAGAGCAGCGCCGCGCGCGCGCCGTCTGCCCGTGGAAACCCTGAATCGCCGCTAGTGCCGAATGCAGATCTTCCCGAACTGCGCGCCGCTCTTCAGGTACGCCATCGCCTCCTTCAGTTGCGCGAAGTCGAACACGCGATCGAGCACGGGCCGGATCCTGTGCTGATCGACCGCGCGCAGCATCGCCTCGAAACCGTCGCGGTGACCGACCGTGATGCCCTGCAAGCGCACCTGGCGCGTCACCACCAGCCCGAGCGGAGCGGACAGACTGGATCCGGACAGCACGCCGATCATCGACAGCGTTCCGCCGGGACGGATGCAGCGCAGCGACTGCGGCAGCGTCTTCTCGCCGCCGAGTTCGACGATGTGATCGAAGCCGGCGCCCCCGCTCGCCTCGCGCGCCGGCTTCGACCACTCGGGCGTGGTCGTGTAGTTGATACCGACGTCGGCGCCGAGTTGCTTCGCGCGCGCGAGCTTCGCGTCGCTCGACGAAATCACGGTCACATGCGCGCCGAGCAGCTTGGCGAACTGCACTGCGAACAGCGCCACGCCTCCCGTGCCCTGCACCAGCACGCGCGAGCCCGGTCGCAGGTCCTCGTAGGTGACGAGCGCGCTCCACGCGGTCAGCGCGGCGCAGGGCAGGGTGGCCGCTTCCTCGTCCGACAGATGGGCGGGCACCTTCGACACGCCCTGCTCGGACAGGCACATCAGGTCGGCCATGGTGCCGTCGATCGGTCCGCCGAGCGTGCGCGTGATCCGCTCCAAGTCCGGCTCGCCGCCGATCCAGCCCTGGTGAAAGCACGGGCACACGCGGTCGCCGACCTTCACCCGCGTGACGCCGCCGCCGACCTCGACCACCTCGCCCACCCCGTCCGAAATCGGGATCAGCGGCAGCGTGCCGGTGAACGAACCGTAGCCGCGGTTCGGGACCACCAGGTCGCGGTAGTTCAGCGATGCGGCCTTCATCCTCAGCAGCACCTGTCCGGGCCCCGGGCGCGGATCGGGCCGGCTCGCGACCTGCAGATGGTCCATGCCCCAATCGTCCTGGATCTGGAATACGCGCATGTCGCTCCTCCGTCGAACCGTTGCGATCAGTCGAGCGAAAATCCGACCTTGATCGTCACCTGCCAGTGCGCGATGGCGCCGTTGTCGACGTGTCCGCGCGTCTCGACGACCTGGAACCAGCGGATGTTGTGCAGGCTCTGCGCTGCCTTCGCGATCGCATTGCGGATCGCATCATCGCTGCTCTTGCTCGACGATCCGGTCAGTTCGATCTGCTTGTAGACGTGGTCGGTCATGTTCGATTCCCTCCTTGGCGCCGGGAGAACAGATTGCGCTGCGAAGGTCCGGCTGACGTGCGAGCGCAGCCGCGATGTTATCGGTCCGATCGCGGCGGAGAAACCCGATGCCGCGGGCGGGTTAAGGGCAGCCGAAGGGCCCCTTTCCGAAATGCGAATTGCCGGTTGTCGCGCGCCGGTTCAAGCTCGCGCCCTGCCTGCGAGGAGTCTGCGATGACGACGGAAATGGACCGATGGCGCGAGTGGATCGGCCGCACCGAACAGCGGTCGGACCTGGTGACGGCCGCGTCGCTGGCGGCGCTGTCGGCGACGCTCGACCGGGAGGATCCCGAGCCGCTGCCGGGAACCGACGTGCCGCCGCTGTGGCACTGGATGTACTTCAACCCGGTTGCACGGCAGAGCGAACTCGGTCCGGATGGACACCCGCGGCGCGGCGGCTTCCTGCCGCCGGTGACGCTGCCGCGGCGGATGTGGGCGGGCGGCCGCCTGCAGTTCAACCATCCGCTTCAGGTCGGCGACGAGATCACCCGCTTGTCGCGCATCGCCGACGTGAGCGTCAAGGAGGGGCGCAGCGGCACGCTGGTGTTCGTGCGCGTGCGGCACGAGATCAACAACGCGCGCGGGCTGGCGCTGACCGAGGAGCACGACATCGTCTACCGCGACGCGCCGCGCGCGGACGCGCCGGCTCCGGCGCCGCAGCCCGCGCCCGCGGACTTCGACTTCACGCGCGAAATCGTTCCCGACCCGGTGCTGCTGTTCCGCTACTCGGCGCTGACCTTCAACGGCCACCGGATCCACTACGACCGCAGCTACGTGACCGGGGTCGAGGGCTATCCGGGCCTGATCGTGCACGGGCCGCTGATCGCCACGTTGCTGCTCGACCTGCTGCGCCGGAACGTTCCGCATGCGCGGGTGCGCCGCTTCGAGTTCAGGGCGGTGCGGCCGCTGTTCGACATTCACCCGTTCTCCGTCTGCGGGAAACACCGCGACGGCCACATCGCGTTGTGGGCGCGCGACCACGAAGGAGCGCTCGCGATGGACGCGAGTGCCGAAATCGCGTAACGAATCGCAAGGAATCCTGCCATGCAAGCCTCGAACGACGCCTACTCCGACATCCGCGACGCCGTGCGCGCGCTGTGCGCGCAGTTTCCCGACGAGTATCACCGCAGGATCGACGAACAGCGCGCCTACCCGGAGGAATTCGTCGATGCGCTGACGAAGGCGGGCTGGCTCGCAGCGATGATTCCGCAGGACTACGGCGGCTCGGGACTGGGGCTGTCCGAGGCGAGCGTGATCATGGAGGAGATCAACCGCAGCGGCGGCAACTCCGGCGCCTGCCACGGCCAGATGTACAACATGGGCACGCTGCTGCGCCACGGCTCCGCCGAGCAGAAGAGGAAGTACCTGCCGAAGATCGCCAGCGGCGAGCTGAGGCTGCAGTCAATGGGCGTGACCGAGCCCACCACCGGCACCGACACGACGAAAATCAAGACCACCGCCGTCCTTGTTAGGAGCAAAGGCGGCGACCGCTACGTGGTCAACGGACAGAAGGTGTGGATCTCGCGCGTGCAGCACTCGGACCTGATGATCCTGCTGGCGCGCACGACGCCGATTGCCGAGGTGAAGAAGAAGTCCGAGGGCATGTCGATCTTCCTGGTCGACCTGCGCGACGCGATGGGCAAGGGGATGACGGTGCGGCCGATCCCCAACATGGTCA
>JBAIYN010000044.1:0-3331 GCA_037915775.1 Burkholderiales bacterium
GCGCAGCTTGCCCTGCTCGTCCTTGGCGGCGTTCGGGTGCTCGGTGGCCTTGGTGAGGTCTTTCACCGTAATCAGGCCGCGCAGCTCGAAGTCGCCGTTGACGACCAGCACGCGCTCCAGCCGGTGCTTGTGCATCAGCGCCTTGGCCTCGTCGAGGCCGGCGCCCTCGCGCACGGTGACCAGCCGTTCCTTTGGCGTCATGATGTCGCGCACCGGGACATCGAGCCGGGTCTCGAAACGCAGATCGCGGTTCGTCACGATGCCCACCACGCGCTTGCCCTCGACGACCGGCAGGCCGGAAAACTTGTGTGTCCGCTGCAAGGCAATCGCGTCGCCCACGCGCATGTCGGGCGGGATGGTGATCGGATCGCGCAGGACTCCCGCCTCGAAACGCTTGACCTTCAGGACTTCGGCCGCCTGCTGCTGCGGGGTCAGGTTCTTGTGGATGATGCCGATACCGCCCTCCTGGGCCAGCGCGATCGCCAGCTCGGCTTCGGTGACGGTATCCATCGCCGCCGAGACGAGCGGCAGGTTCAGGCTGATATTGCGGGAGAGTTTGGTCGCGAGCCGGGTCTCGCGTGGAAGGACGGTCGAATGGGCCGGAAGGAGCAGAACGTCATCGAAGGTCAAAGCCTTCTGGACTAGCCGCATGGGGAGCCTCGTGACGCAAAAGCAAATTATACGCGGACCCGCTGCTGCGCGACGACCATCGGTGGGCCGGGATCGGTCCGACGGACTATTGCGGCGCTGTCGCCCGGGTCGCAAAATCGGCGCGAACCAAGGAGCCCCCATGGCGAATCGCCTTCACAAAGCCATCGTCGCAGCCCTCTTGCTTGCCGGCACCTTGCCCGCGTTGGCGCAGTGGGCGTGGCGTGACGATGCCGGTCGACTCGTGTTCTCCGACCAGCCGCCGCCGGCCGGCATCAAGCCGAGCCAGATCGTGCGCCAGCCCGCGGGGGCACCGATCCAACCTTCTGCACCCGTCTACCTCGGCGATCAACCGGCCGCCCCGCTCGCCAAGCCGGACCTCAAGGTCGAAACGAAAAAGGCCCCGGCAGCGTCGAGCAGCGGCCCGAAGACGCTCGCCGAACGCGACATGGAATTTCGCAAGCGCCAGCTGGAGCGCGCCGAAGCAGAGAAGAAGGCGAACGACGATGCGGCGCGCAAGCAGAGTCTTGCCCAGGACTGCGAGCGGTCGCGCGGCTACCTGCGCGCGCTCGAAGATGGACGCCGCATTGCGCGCACCGACGCGCAGGGGAACCAGACGTTCCTGGACGATGCCGCACGCGCCGACGAGATCGCCCGCGTGCGCGCACGCCTGTCGAGCGACTGCAACTAGCCGGGCCGGCGGCGTTTCCTGAGCGCGGCACGCGCGCGCCGTGCTTCCTTCGGCTCGATCAGCAGCGGCCGATAGATCTCGACGCGATCGCCGTCGCGCACCGTCGCATCGACCGGCCTGATCTGGCTGAACACGCCGACTGAAAGCGCGGGGTCGGCGAGCTCTTCCGGCCCAAGCAGGCCCGACGCGAGGATCGCGTCGCGCAGCGTCGCGCCGGCCGCCAGACTGACGTCGACCAGTTCGGCCCGGTCCGGCCACGCCCGTACGACGCTCACTCGCATCAGCGCGCGGTCAGACTCCATGCAGATCCTCCGCGCGCCGGGTGAAAGAGTCGACCAGCGTGGTCGCGATCGTCTCGAACACCGGTGCAATGGCGCGCCCCAGCAGCCCGGCGGCGAATTGATAGTGCAGGCTGAGGTGAACCCGGCAGGCATCTTCGCGCAACTCGCGGAAGGTCCACTCGCCGGACAGGCGGCGAAAGGGACCCTCGACCAGTTCCATGCCGATGCGCGAATGGGGAAAGTGGCGGTTGCGTGTCGTGAAGCGACTGCGGGCGCCGCGATAGCGAATGTCGATCGTTGCATCCACGCTGCCGTCCGCCTGCGGCCGGACATGGGCACCGGCGCACCAGGGCAGGAACTCCGGGTAGGCGGCAACAGCTGCTACCAGCTCGAACATCTGCTGCGTGCTGAACGGGACGAGGACACTGCGTTCGACGCGGTGCATGAGCGTGCGATTATTCGGAAAGCCAAGGCTGGGCGCGACCGATGTCCATTATCCAGAACAAGAAGGCCTTCCACGATTACTCGATCGAGGAGCGATTCGAGGCGGGACTCGTTCTGGAAGGCTGGGAGGTCAAGTCGATTCGCGCGGGGCAGGTGCACCTGCGAGAGGCGTACGTGATCGTGCGCGACGGCGAACTGTATCTGCTGAACGCACATGTCACTCCGTTGAAGACGGCGTCGACCCACATAAGCCCGGAGCCGACGCGCACGCGCAAGCTGCTGCTGCGCGCCGAGGAGATACGCAAGTTGATCGGCAAGGTCGAGCGCGCCGGCTATTCGCTGGTGCCGCTCGACCTGCACTTCGCCAAGGGCCGCATCAAGCTCGCGTTCGGCTTGGCGAAGGGAAAGAGGCAGTACGAGAAGAGGCAGGCCGAGTCCGAGAAGGACTGGAAGAGGCAGCAGCAGCGCCTGCTGAAGCAGCGGGCGAAATGATCCGATCGAACGACGATCACTGCACCCAGCGCGCGGCGCGCGCAAGCGTTTGCATCGCCGCGAAATCACGTGCTCCCTGTCGCCGTGCCTCCGGCAGGAGACGAGCCGCCAGCAAGGCGGTCGCGAAGGCATCACCCGCGGCCGAGTGGCGCGCCGCGACCGGGATGCCGTAGCGGGCCAGCCAGTCGTCGAGGGCCTTGGCCTGCGCCTTCGGATCGAGCACCGGTGCGAGTCCCGCCAGATCGAGCCAGGGGTTGTCGAAGGGCTCGTTGACGAAGATCTTGATTGCGCGCGCGAGAAAGCCGCGGTCGAAGTCCGCGTGGAATGCCAGGATCGGACAGGTGCCGACGAAGTCGAGAAAGGCACGGGTTGCCTGTAACGGATTGCTGCCGTCGCGCTGTGCCGCGACGCCGATGCCGTGCACGAGGATGTTGTCGCGCGAACTGGCCTTCGGCTGCCGAAAGACGACCTCCAGGCTGTCGCCCGGCAGCACGTGGCCGTCGGCATGCATTGCCACGCCGCCGATCGAGATCAGGCAGTCCGCCATCGGATCCAGGCCGCCCGTTTCGACATCGATGACCACCCAGCGTGCGGCGCCCGGGTCTTGATCGCCGCGCGCGAGGGCGCGCTTCAGCCAGTTCCGCATACCTGCCCTAGCCGGGGTAGTCGAGTTCGAGCCGTTGCTGCAGCTTGCGCGCCTGCCGGAAGGCTTCTTTCAGGATGCGCCGATCCAGCGGAGAAAGCGCTGCCGTATCGACCCGGTTCGGGTTCCTGT
>JBAIYN010000120.1:0-2183 GCA_037915775.1 Burkholderiales bacterium
CGAAATATTCGCAGGAGCTGCTGGACGCGCTCGACACGCTCGACCGCTGGCCCGACAAGGTGCGCACCATGCAGCGCAACTGGATCGGCCGCTCCGAGGGCCTGCTGGTGCGCTTCGCGCTGGACCCAAACACGACGCCGAACCGCGAGAGCGAGGCCGAAATCTTCACGACGCGGCCGGACACCCTGTTCGGCGCAAAGTTCATGGCGATCGCGCCGGATCATCCGCTTGCAACCGCAGCGGCGAAGCGCAATCCGGCGCTGGCCGAGTTCATTGCCGAGTGCAAGCGCATCGGCACAGCGCAGGCCATCATCGAAACCGCGGAGAAGCAGGGCTTCGATACCGGCATCAAGGCGATCCATCCGTTCGATCCGAACTGGAAACTGCCGGTCTATGTCGCGAACTTCGTCCTGATGGACTACGGCACCGGCGCGATCTTCGGCTGCCCGGCGCACGACCAGCGCGACCTCGACTTCGTCAACAAGTACGGACTCGGCAATGTGCCGGTGGTTTGCCCGGAAGGTCAGGATCCCAAGACGTTCACAATCACCGATACCGCCTATGACGGCGACGGGCGGATGATCAACTCGCGCTTCCTCGACGGCATGACGGTGCCGCAGGCCAAGGAAGAAGTCGCGAAGCGGCTGGAGTCGACGCGGCTCGGCAACGAACCGCAGGCGCAACGCCAGGTCAATTTCCGCCTGCGCGACTGGGGCATCTCGCGCCAGCGCTACTGGGGCTGCCCTATACCCGTGATCCACTGCGACAGCTGCGGTATCGTGCCCGTGCCCGAGAAAGACTTGCCGGTGAGATTGCCCGACGATGTCAGCTTCGACCGGCCCGGCAATCCGCTCGACCATCATCCGACCTGGAAGCATGTCGCCTGCCCGCGTTGCGGCCGAGAAGCCCGTCGTGAAACCGATACGATGGACACCTTCGTCGACTCGTCGTGGTACTTTGCGCGCTTCACCGATCCATGGAACGAGACCGCGCCGACCACGCGCAGCGTGGTCGATCGCATGCTGCCGGTCGATCAATATATCGGCGGCGTCGAGCACGCGATCCTGCACCTGCTCTACTCGCGCTTCTTCACGCGCGCCATGAAGCTGACCGGGCACGCCAACCTCGACGAGCCGTTCGCCGGCATGTTCACGCAGGGCATGGTGGTGCACGAGACCTATCGCAAGGGCGACGGCACATTCATCGAACCGGCCGACGTCACTATCGAGATCGACGGCAACACGCGCAAAGCCAAGCTCAGCAAGACCAACGAGCCGGTCGAAATCGGCCCGATCGAAAAGATGTAGAAGTCGAAGAAGAACGTCGTCGATCCCGACGACATCATCGCGACTTACGGCGCCGACACCGCGCGCTGGTTCATGCTGTCGGACTCGCCGCCGGACCGCGACGTGATCTGGAGCGAGGAAGGCGTCCGCGGTGCGACCCGCTTTGTGCAGCGGGTTTGGCGGATCGTGAACGCGGCGGCGCCGCATCTGCCGCTGTCCGGCACGCCGGTGCCGAACGATCACGCCAAGGCCACCGAGCTGCGCGCAAAAACCCACCACGCCATCAACGATGTCGCCATCGGCATCGAGCGGCTGCGCTTCAACACCGCGATCGCCAAGCTCTACACCTTTGTCGGCACCCTGCAGGAGCTGGTCGACGACGATGCCGCGATGGCCATGGTGAAAAGCGACCCCGCCTATGCGGCAGCGCTGCGCGAAGCCTTTGATGTGCTGGCGAAGCTGATTTCGCCGATGATGCCGCACCTCGCGGAAGAATGCTGGCGGGCGCTGGGCCACGGCGGCCAAGGCGACTTCGTCGCCACCGCGGAATGGCCTCAAATCGAACGCGATCTGCTGGTAGAGGACACCATGACGCTGCCGGTGCAGGTCAATGGCCGCAAACGGGCCGATTTGACCATCGGGCGGGCCGCGGCGAATCCCGAGATTGAGGCTGCCGTTCTGGCCCTCGATGCGGTAAAACGGGCGCTCGAGGGGAAGGCGCCGAAGAAGGTGATCATCGTTCCGCAGAGGATCGTGAATGTCGTGGGGTGAACGGCGGGGGATCGCCGTCCGGTTGCTGCTGGTCTGTGCGCTGGGGGCGCTGCTCGGCGGCTGTTTCCAGCCGATGTATGCCGAGAACAGCATTCCCGGCAGTCCTTCGCTGCACGACAAGCTCGC
>JBAIYN010000659.1:0-6428 GCA_037915775.1 Burkholderiales bacterium
ACGGCTCGTTCTACGCGCTGCTGTCGCTCGGGCTGGCGGTGATCTTCGGGCTGCTGAACATCATCAACTTCACGCATGGCGCGCAGTACATGCTGGGCGCCTTCTGCGCCTACCTGCTGCTGAACAAGCTCGGCGTCGGCTACTGGCCGTCGCTGGTGCTGGCGCCGATCATCGTCGGCGCGACCGGCATCGTGATCGAACGGCTGATGCTGTCCAAGCTTTACAAGCTCGACCACCTGTACGGGCTGCTGCTGACTTTCGGCCTGGCGTTGGTGATCCAGGGCGTGTTCCGCAACGAATACGGCTCGGCGGGACAACCGTACACGATGCCGGATCAGTTGACCGGCGGCTACAACCTCGGGTTCATGTTCCTGCCGCACTATCGCGGCTGGGTGATCGCGGCGTCGCTCGTGATCTGCTTCGGCACCTGGTACGTGATCGAGCGCACCAAGCTGGGCGCGTACCTGCGCGCGGCAACCGAGAACCCGCAACTGGTGCAGGCGTTCGGCATCAACGTGCCGCGCATGATCACGCTGACCTACGGCTTCGGCGTGGCGCTCGCCGCGCTGGCCGGCGTGATGGCCGCACCGATCTACCAGGTCAGCCCGCAGATGGGCGCCGACCTGATCATCGTCGTGTTCGCGGTGGTGGTGATCGGGGGCATGGGCTCGATCATGGGGTCGATCGTCACCGGCTTCGGGCTCGGGCTGATCGAGGGCCTGACCAAGGTGTTCTATCCGGAGGCATCGAACACGGTGATCTTCATCATCATGGCGATCGTGCTGCTGATCCGGCCGGCCGGATTGTTTGGGACGCAGAAGTAGATGTCCGCCATCACGCTCCCCGCCGGCAGCGGCAGCCTTGCGTACCAGCGCAAGGTGTTCTTCCTGATGGCGGCCATCTTCGCGGTCGCGCCGCTGATCGTGTATCCGGTCTTCCTGATGAAGTTGATGTGCTTCGCGTTGTTCGCGTGCGCCTTCAACCTGCTGATCGGCTACGTTGGCCTGCTGTCCTTCGGACACGCGATGTTCTTCGGCATGGCCAGCTACGCGTCCGCGCATGCGGCCAAGGTGTGGGGGCTGACCCCGGAACTGGCGATCCTGTTCGGCACTGCGGTCGCGACCGCGCTCGGCTTCGTCGCGGGGTCGCTGGCGATCCGGCGCTCTGGCATCTACTTCGCAATGATCACGCTGGCGCTGGCGCAGATGGTGTACTTCTTCTGCCTGCAGGCGCCGTTCACCGGCGGCGAGGATGGCATCCAGGCGGTGCCGCGCGGCCGCCTGTTCGGGGTGATCGACCTTTCCAACGTGTGGTCGATGTACCTGGTCGTGCTGGTCGTCTTCCTCGGCGGCTTCCTGCTGATCTATCGCGTCGTGCATTCGCCGTTTGGCCAGGTGCTGAAGGCGATCCGCGAGAACGAAAGCCGCGCGGTCTCGCTCGGCTATGACATCGAAAAGCACAAGCTGCTCGCCTTCGTGCTGTCGGCCGGACTGGCCGGGCTGGCGGGCGCCACCAAGGCGCTGGTGTTTCAGCTCGCATCGCTGACCGACGTGCACTGGTCGATGTCGGGCGAGGTCGTGCTGATGACGCTGCTGGGCGGACTGGGCACAGTGTTCGGCCCGGTCGTCGGCGCGGCGATCATCATCACGATGGAAAACTACCTGGCACAGCTGGGTGCGTGGGTCACGGTCGTGCAGGGCGCGATCTTCGTCGCCTGCGTGCTGGCGTTCCGCCGCGGCGTGATCGGCGAAATCGCCAACTGGCTGAAGAAGCCGCTCTAGCTCCTGAATGACTGCTCATTCGCTCCCGCCGCGGCGCAGCGCGGCCGAGCAGCGCAAGCTCGACGCTGCGCTGACCGAACTCTTCGAACACCAGATCACGTTCAATCAGACGCTGGGCCTGAAGGTGCTGCGCCTCGATCCGAAGGGGCCGTTGCTGCGCTTCGAGATGCGCCCCGCGCTGGTCGGCCATTACCTGTACGGACGGCTGCACGGCGGCGTGATCTCTGCCACGCTCGACGCGCTGGCGGGCCTGGCGATCATGGTGGCGCTCGGTGAAAAGTTCGCCGACGAGTCCGCCGACCAGATCATGCACCGCTTCAGCCGGCTCGCCACGGTCGACCTGCGCGTCGACTTTCTGCGTCCGGGTACCGGCAGGCACTTCATCGGCAGCGCCGACGTGCTCCGCCTCGGCGGCCGGGTCGGCACCGCGCAGATGCGGCTCGTCGACGACAGCGACGCGCTGATCGCCACCGGCACCGCCGCCTACATGCTGAGCTGACGCGGACGCGTGATCAATTCTGGCGGAGCTTCGGCAAGCCCCGCTCGTGTCGATCCGTCAATCGAGGACGCTCGATCAATCGGCAGCGACTCCCGGCAGGGCGGGTACGCGCGCCCTGCGACAGCATTGCCACGCGTCCCGCGAACAGCGACGAGGCAAGCGGCATAGCCATCGAACGGATATCCCGGGCCTGCGCCGCATGCACGCGCTATGGCCGTGGGGGCGTCCGCCGACCTTCTCAACTTCATCTCGACACGAAAGAGCAGCCATGCAGATTCAACCGTCCGTCACGGAAGCCGTCGTCCGCAACCACCTGGAAGCCTTCCTGGACCAGAAGGGCATTGCGGCAATCCTGGCCGACTACGACGAAGACGCCTGCTTCATCAGCGAGGACAGGACCTATCGCGGCAGACGCGAGATCGGTGTCTTCTTCGAGAATTTCATCGCCTCGCTTCCTCCGCAAGGCATCCGCCGCTTCTCGCTTCGAAGCATGCGCGTCGAGGGCGACCTCGCGTATATCACCTGGAACGTCGGCAGCGAGTGGCCTCTCGGAACGGATACCTTCGTCGTTCGCGAAGGCAAGATCGTTTCACAGACGTTCGCGATGCATGCAGCGCAAGCGTCGTAGCGCCATCGCGACGACCGATTCGCCCGCAGCGCGTGCCCCGCGGCATGACGCCGCGGGCACCACCAAACCAAAGGACGCCACACAATGGGTGCGCTTCTATCTCTTCTTTACGGCGTGGTCGCGTACGGCGCGTGCGTCGCGGCTCTTCTCTACCTGATCGGATTCAGCGGCAGCGTGCTCGTTCCGAAGTCGGTCGACGTTGGCGCCTCCGCACCAATGGCCGAGGCCCTGTTCGTCAACATGCTCCTGCTTGGGCTGTTCGCCGTGCAACACAGCACGATGGCGCGCCGCTCGTTCAAGCGCTGGTGGACGCGGATCGTGCCGCCCGCGGTGGAGCGCAGCACTTACGTGCTGGCCACGAGCATCGTGCTTGCGCTGCTGTTCTGGCAATGGCGGCCGATCCCGGGACCGATCATCTGGCGCGTGGACAACACCACTGTTGCGCAGGTGATGTGGGCCGTGTTCTGGCTCGGCTGGGCGATGCTGCTCGTCAGCACGTTCCTCATCAACCACTTCGAACTCTTCGGCCTGCACCAGGTGTTCGCACGACTGACCGGTCGCGAGATGCCGGCTCCCAGGCTCATCACGCCGCTGCTGTACCGCTACGTGCGCCACCCCATCTATCTCGCCCTGCTGCTCAGCTTCTGGTCGGCGCCAGTCATGACGGCCGGGCATCTGCTGTTCTCGATGGGGGCCACCGCCTACATCCTCGTCGGCATCTGGTTCGAGGAGCGCGATCTCATCGTTCAGTTCGGAGAGCGCTACCGCCGCTACCGCAGCGAGGTCGGCATGCTCGTGCCGCGACGGTATCGATCGTGACCGCTGCGCCGGGCACGAAGCCGCTCGGGGTTACGCCCTGCGCTCGTTCGCGCGCCCTGCGGACCTACACCACGTCAGGGGGCACCAACTCAGTCGACGACGGTCTGCGACTGCTCGCGCAGGTACTGCGGTAGGTAGTAGAAGCTGCCGATCGCCTTGCCGGTCGTGCCGCTGCCCTTCCAGCCGCCGAACGGCTGGAAGCCCGGCCACGCGCCGGTGGTCGCACCCTGCGGCCGGTTGACGTAGGTGACGCCGGCTTCGATGCGGTCGAGAAAGCGCGGTATCTCATTCGCCGCCCCATAGAAGCCCGCGGTCAATCCGTAGTCGGATGCGTTCGTGAGATCGATCGCCTGGTCGACCGAGTCGACCTCGCCGACCAGCGCGAGCGGGATGAACTTCTCCTCGCTCCACAGGCTGTAGTCGAGCGGCGCGGTGGCGAACGTCGGCGCGACGAACCAGCCGCGCTCGAACGCGCCGGACGTCAGCGTCTCGCCGCCGACGAGAATCTCTCCGTGCCGGCGCAGGTGGTCGACGCACTTCTCGTAGCGCCGGTACGCGGTTTCGTTGATCACCGGGCCCATCCAGTTCTGCCGCAGCGTCGGATCGCCCACCGCGATCGCGCGCGCCTTCTCGATCAGCTTGTCGCGCAGCGCAGCCGCGACCGGACGCTCGACGTACACGCGCGAGCAGGCCGAGCACTTCTGTCCCTGCAGCCCGAAGGCGGAGCGCACGATGCCGGTGGCGGCCCGTTCCAGGTCGGCATGGCGGCTGACGATCGTGGCGTTCTTGCCGCCCATTTCGGCGATGCAGGGTCGCGGCCACGGGCCGAGCGCGAACTGGCGCACGATCTGCATCCCGACCTCGTACGAACCGGTGAAGGTCACGCCCGCGATGCGCGGATCGGCGATGACCGCAGCACCGATCTCGCTGCCCGCGCCGGATACGTAATTGACGACGCCGGCAGGCAGGCCGGCGTCGCGCAGCACCTCGAGCAGCAGCCAGCCGCTCCATGCCGTGTCGGTCGCCGTCTTGAACACCACCGTGTTGCCGGTCGCCAGCGCGGCGGCGATCGGGCCGCCAGCGAGGGCGAACGGGAAGTTGAAGGGAGCAATCACTACCCACGCGCCATGCGGCTTGAGCACGGTGCGGTTGCGGCTGACGAAGCCCGGCAGCGGGTCGTTGGGCAGCACGCGGTCGAAGCCGTCGTTGGCCTCCATCTGGTCGCAATACCAGGTGAACAGGTCCGCCGTCTCCTGCACCTCGCCGAGCGACTCCATGCGGTTCTTGCCGACCTCGAGCGCGACCGCGGCGCCGATGTCGTACACGCGCTGCTCGATCAGCGCCGCCGCGCGCCGCAGGACGCGCAGCCGCTCGCGCCAAGGCGTGGCGGCCCAGGCCGGGAAAGCGGCAACCGCCGCCGCGACCGCGTCGCTCGCATCCTGCGCCGATCCGCGCGCGAAACGGCCCAGCAGCCAGTCGCGGTCGATCGGCGAACGCACTTCGAACGAATGCGCGGCGGCGCGCGCCTTGCCGTCGATCCACTGCGGATAGTCGCGCCCCAGCCGCGTCCGCACCTGCGCCAGCGCGGCGTCGAAGCGCTCGTGCAACGCGGGCGGCGGATCGAACATCGTCGAGTAGGTCAGCTTGAATTCCGTCGCTTGCGTCATGGTTAGTACTCTCGCCTTGATCCAGGACATCGTAGCGCCGGACCGGGACGGCGGCCGGCGCGGCCGGGAGGATAATCCGGCGATCCGCGGGCGCCGTGCGCCCGTTTCAGTCGACACCGTGGAAAGGAAGCAGCCATGACCGATTCTGTCGTCATCGTCTCCGCCGCCCGCACGCCGATCGGCGGCATGCTGGGCGATTTCAGTTCCCTGCAGGCGTATCAGCTCGGCGCAACCGCTATCAAGGCCGCCGTGGAGCGCGCCAACGTCGCCAAGGATGCGGTCGACGAAGTGCTGTTCGGCTGCTGCCTGATGGCGGGCCAGGGCCAGGCGCCGGCACGCCAGGCGACATTGCTCGCGGGTTTGCCGCATTCGGCCGGCGCGGTGACGCTCAGCAAGATGTGCGGCTCGGGCATGCGCACGATGATGTTCGCGCACGACATGCTGCTCGTCGGGTCGGCCAACGTGCTGGTCGCCGGCGGCATGGAGAGCATGACGAATGCGCCGCACCTGCTGGTCGGCGCGCGCAAGGGCTACAGGTACGGCGCGGCGACCATGTATGACCACATGGCCCTCGATGGCCTGGAAGACGCGTACGAGCGCGGCAAGGCGATGGGTGTCTTCGCCGAGCAGTGCGTGGCCAAGTATCAGTTCTCGCGCGAGGCGCAGGACAAGTTCGCGATCGCCTCGACCGAGCGCGCGCTCAAGGCCAACACCGACGGAAGCTTCGCGTGGGAGATCGCGCCGGTGACGATTGCCGGCAAGGGCGGCGAAACGAAGATCGACAAGGACGAGCAGCCGTTCAAGGCCAAGCTCGACAAGATCCCGGGGCTGAAGCCCGCGTTCAAGAAGGACGGCACGATCACCGCAGCGAACGCCTCGTCGATCTCCGACGGCGCGGCGGCGCTTGTGATGATGCGGCAGTCGACCGCCGACAAGATGGGCTGCAAGCCGATCGCGCGCGTGCTGGCGCACGCGGTGCACGCGCAGGCGCCCGAGTGGTTCACCACCGCGCCCGTCGGCGCGATCGACAAGGT
>JBAIYN010000253.1:0-4605 GCA_037915775.1 Burkholderiales bacterium
CCCGCTACGTCGATTCGCAGGGCCGCGCGACCGAGCGCTATCCCTACAACCCCAACGGCTCGCCGGACGGCATCACCGGACTGACGACCCCGGACGGCCGCTTCACGATCGTGATGCCGCACCCCGAACGCGTGCGGCGCACGGTGCAGATGTCATGGCAGCCGCCCGCCCTCGGCGAGGACTCGCCGTGGATGCGCATGTTCAGGAATGCGCGAAAGTGGCTGGGGTGAGGCGCGCCGCGCGCCGGGCTGCCATGCGGAAACTCAAACCCCGAATTTCGGTTCAGAACTCGCCCGGCAGCTCGCACGTTGCGCGGGTTCCCGGGCCTCGAGCACATCATCTCTTCGTTCAACAGGGGTCGCCTTCGCCGGACGATCTCGCCAACAAGCCCTTGATCCAATGCTCCGCACTGCAGTACTTGCCGTCGCGCTGGCAAGCGCGACGGGCGCAATGGACGCGCTCGCTCCGCAGTTGGTGTCCGCGGAGGTTGGCCTGGGCATCAGCCTTGCTCTGATGCCTGGATCGCAGAGGGGCGCCTGACGCCTGATACAGGCACGCCCTTCCGACACCAAGCGGCGGCGAACCGTCGCGTCGCGGTGTGCGGCCGCGTGGACGCCTTCAGATCAGGAAGCCCACGATTGCCGCCGTAACGCAGGTCGCGAGCAGGCCGGCCGCGATCGACTTCGTTCCGAGCTGCGCGAGCTCGCCATGTCGCTCGGGCGGCAGCATGGCGCTGAGCCCGCCGAGCATGATGCCGAGGCTGCCGAAATTGGCAAAGCCGCACAGCGCGTAGGTCAGCAGGATCCGGCTGCGCGTCGACATTGCGTCGGCCGGAAGCTGGGCGAGGTCGAGATAGGCGACCAGCTCGTTGAGCACGGTCTTCTTGCCCAGCAGAGCGCCGCCGGCGAGCGATTCGTTCCACGGAACGCCGATCAGCCACGCGAGCGGCGCGAATACCCAGCCCAGCAGCCGCTCCAGCGTCAGCGGTGCGCCAGCCACGGCCGGCAGTGTGCCGAGGATCACATTCGCGAGCGCAACGAGCGCGACGAACACCACCAGCATCGCAATGATGTTCAGAAGGAGCTGGAGTCCCTCGAAGGTGCCGCGCGTGATGGCGGCGACGCTGTTCGGATCCTCGCGCACGAGCTCGATGCGTTCCGCGCCGCCCCGCGCCGCCGGCACCATCATCGCCGCCACCGCGATCGCGACCGGCGTGGCGACGATCGAAGCGACCAGCAGATGCGAAAGGGCCTCGGGCACCGTGCGTGCCAGCACCGTCGCGTACAGCACCAGCACCGTGCCGGCGATCGTCGCCATGCCGCAGTTCATCACGATGAAGAGCTCGCCGCGCGACAACCGGCTCAGATACGGCCGGATCACCAGCGGCGCCTCGACCATGCCGACGAACACGTTCGCGGCTGCCGACACGCCGACCGCGCCGCCGATCCCCATGGTCCGCTGCAGCAGCCACGCGAACGCGTGCACGATCATCGGCAGCACGCGCCAGTGGAACAGCAGGGCCGACAGCGCTGCCACCACGAGCACGAGCGGCAGCGCGCGAAACGCGAGGATGAAACTTGCGCCGGCATGCGTTTCCGCAAACGGCAGCGGCGCGCCGCCGAGGTACCCGAACACGAATGAGGTGCCGGCCTCGGTGGCCCGCGCGAGCGCGTTGACGCCCTCGTTGAATCCGTCCAGCAGACGTTCCAGCGGCGGCAGTTTCAGCAGCGCAAGCGCCAGCACGAACGCGAGCACGATGCCGGTGACGACCGGCCGCCACACGATCCCGCGGCGATCCTCCGACAGCAGCCAGCACAGCAGCAGAAGGCCGGTGAGGCCGACGACCTGATGGAAGAGTTGCATGCGCGCGCTCCGCCGGGAACGGCGGCACTTTGCATGACGCGCGGCCGGGCGGCAAGGGCGGCCGGATCAGGAGCGCGCTTCGGCCTCGGCGGCCACGGCGGTCGAAGCAACGGAACCGACTGCCGAACCGATCGGCCAGGTTTCGTCGTGCAGCCGCTTCAGCGTGCTCCGGTGCCCCACGCTGACGATCGTCATCGACGGGCAGGAGGAGCGCAGCAGCCGGTAAAGACGCGCCTCCGCGGCCTCGTCGAGCGCCGATGTGGATTCGTCGAGGAAAACCCAATCGGGACGATGCAGCAGCACTCGCGCAAAGTGCACGCGCTGCTGTTCTCCCGGCGACAGGATGAAGGACCAGCGGCGGCGCACATCGAGCTGCTCCGCATAGCGATCGAGACCGGCCGCGAGCATCGCCTGTTTCATCGCCTGCGCGCCGAACTCGTCGGGGCGGCGCGGATACGCCAGCCCCTCGCCCAGCGTTCCATCGGGCAGATAGGGGCGCTGCGGCACGAACATCAGCGTGGCGGTGGCGGGCAAGTTCACCGTTCCCCGCCCGTCGCGCCATACGCCGGCGATCGCGCGGATCAGGGAACTCTTTCCGCTTCCGGACGGCCCCGAGATCAGCACGCGTTCGCCGGCATCGAGCTGGCGTGTCGGCACGGTGAGGATTTCCTGTCCTCCCGGCGCCTGGACGGTCAGCGCCGAAAGCTCGAGCGTGTCGTGCGCGGTCGCCAGGCGCGCGATGCCGCGCGCGGCCTCACCGGCGCGGTCGTGTTCGATCGCCTGCGTGAATCCGGTCAAGCGGTTGACCGTGGCGCGCCAGTCGGCGAGTCGGGGATAGGCATCGATAAGCCAGCTCATCGCTCCCTGCACCTGGCCGAACGCCTGCGCGGTCTGCATCAGGCCACCCAGCATCAGCGCCCCCGAGAAATAGCGCGGCGCCGCAGCCAGGACGGGGAACACATTGGCGACCTGGCCGTAGCCGGCGGAAAACCAGGTCAGCCGCTTCATCGCGCGGATCAGCGCGAGCCAGTTGGCGCGGATCGCATCGAAGCGGGTCTGCAGTCGCGCGTTCTCGACCGATTCCCCGCGCGACAGCGCGATCGCTTCCGCATGGTCGCGCACCTGCACCAGCGTGTAGCGAAAGTCGGCCTCGACCTTCTGCTGCTGGCCGTTCAGGCCAACGAGCGGCAATCCAAGGCGATGCGTGATCCAGGTGCCCAGGATCGAATAGCCGAGCGCGATCCACACCATGTAGCCGGCAATGCGAACGCCTGCACCCAGCGGCAGCACAACCGCGCCCGACAGGCCCCACAGAATGCCGATGAACGACGCGAGCGTCACTGCGGCGTTGAGCAGGCCGAGCAGCAGATCCAGGCACGACGAGACGAAGGCGCGCGCATCCTCGGCGATCCGCTGGTCCGGGTTGTCGAGCCCGTCGCCGCTGCGGATGCCGAGCCGGTAGGCGGTGCCGGGGTGAAGCCACCCGCGCAGCAGGTGATCGGTCAGCCACGTCCGCCAGCGAATCGACAGCAGCCCCTGCAGGTACTGGCGGTACACCGCCGCGATGATGAACGCGGTGGCCAGCACGCAGAAGACGCCAAGCTGCCGCCAGAACCCCGGCAGGTCATGGTTTTGCAGCGTGTCGTAGAAGCGGTTGTTCCAGTTGCTGAACTGCACGTTGAGCCACACGATGCCCAGCGTGAGTGCCACGACCGACCCGAGCAGAAGCCACGCGCGGCGCTGGCCGCGTGCACGCCAGAACGGGGCTGCAAGCGCCCAGCCATCGGCAAGCGCTCGCCATGCCGACGGCTGCGGCGGCTTGGGGTCGACTGGCTTGTCCATCGTCGCCTGCGCTCCGGTTCAGCCGCGCTTCGGCTGACGAGGCGCGGATGCGAGCCGGCAGATGCCGCAGGTCGATCCGCGGCGCTGGGCAGGGCGCGGGCATCGGCGATCGCAGCGGCGGCGGATACGCGTCATCGTGTTGCCTTCCGTGCTTTCCGGATCAGCAGGATCGCGGAATTCATCGGCACTGCCGGAATTCCGTCGTTTCTGGGACAACGATGCCCGGCATCAGTTGCGACGTGCTTTCGTCACGCGGGAAGGACGCCGAACATCGCGCGCGTCACCTGGCTCCAAGGCCGTACACCGATCGCGGGTGCAGCTTGCGCGACAGCATCGCCGCGGCGACACACGCAGGCAACAGCGCCGCGAGCAGCGTGTACTGCCCGGTCATTTCGAACACCATCAGCGCCGCCATGACCGGCGCGTGCGTGGTCGCGGCGAGCAGGCTCGCCATGCCGAGCAGTACGTAAACGGGTTCGAGCTGCGCCGTGGCGCCGAGCGCCTGCATCGCTGCGGCGACCAATGCACCGAACGCCGCGCCGACGAACAGCGTCGGCGTGAAGACGCCGCCGGGCGCGCCGGATCCGGTGGTCGCGCCGACAGCGACGAGCTTGAACACGAGCACGAGCAGGACCGTCTGCCAGACGGGGGGCGTGGTCAGCAAGCGTTCGACGCTGCTGTACCCGTTGCCCCACACTTCGGGAACGCCGAGCGACAGCGCGCCGACGATCAGGCCGCCGAGTGCGAAGGCGAGCGGCGGCGGCAGATGGATGCGCGCGTACAGATCGCGCGCGCCCTCGAGCCAGGCGAGCAGTCCGGCTCCGGCACTTCCGGCCACCAGCCCGACCGCAAACATCGGCAGCCATTGACCCGCGTCCGGCATGGGCACCGATGGCAGCG
>JBAIYN010000712.1:0-2428 GCA_037915775.1 Burkholderiales bacterium
AGGCTGTTTCTCAAACAAGGCGGCAGCATCGACTCGGTCGTCGCCGACCTGAAGAAGCTGATGTAGTCGCCCCGCGATCGGCTCAGGGCAGAGCCCCCGTCTCCGCATTCACGGCTACGGCGCTGCAGAGCACCGGGCCCGAAGGCAGGGGCTCGTCGATGCCGAATGCTTCGCGTGCCGCCTGGTCGAGCGCGATTTCAAACCCGACGAAGAGGCTCGGTTCGGCGCCCGTGAAGTAGTCGCGCGAATAATGCCGCTGACCCGGGTCGAGCACGGCGTGAGGCTCGAACGGATCGAAGATCGCGAGGTCGCCGACCGCGCCACCGACGCGCAGGCCGGCGCGGGAGAACACGATCTCGCGTCGCGGCCCGGCGACGCACCATGCCCCGAACAGCACGTCCGCGTAGTGAGCATCCGTGTGAAATCCGGCCCCGCGACATGCGTACCATTCGAAGCGCCGCCGCAGGTGCAGCGCGTGACCGGGAGGCAGTCGGGCCGAGATCGCTGCGTGCACATCAGGGTCTTCGAATTCACCGAGCCCATGGACTCGCCCTGGCGTCGTCGGGCAGCGGTCGCATAGAGCGGGCGCGGACCCGAGAATCTTCGCGCTCGGCGCGAGGTGGGCGACCCAGATCCGGCCTGCGCAGGATCGCCGCGTGCCACCGGAGTCACAGACCGCCGGGCCGGACCGTAACGGAACGAATCCCATGAAGTTCACCGGGGGCAGCTTATCCAACGCGCCGGGCCGAGCCAAAAAAAGACCCCGCCGGAGCGGGGTCCAGAATCCGCCTCTTCGGAGGAGAGGGGGAGGAGGAGAGGCGGATCTGTCGAGACTGCCAACCGTCGAAGGCTGCCGGTACCGCTACGCATAAGCGGCGAGTGCACCGCGCATCTTCTGTAAGGCTTTGGCCTCGATTTGCCGAATTCGTTCCGCGGAAACCCCAAATTCGTCCGCGAGGTCGTGCAAAGTCGCGGTACCGACGTTGCCGTCCTTGTCCTCGTCCAGCCACCGGGCCTCGATGATCCGGCGGCTGCGAGGATCCAGGGTCTCGAGGGCAGCACGAACGCCCTCGGTCTGAAGCTGATCGAATTCACGCCGCTCCAGCACCTGCACCGGTTCGGCGCCTGCGTCGGCCAGATAGGCGATCGGCGCGTATTCCTCTTCGCCATCCTCCACCCGGCCCTCGAGCGCCACGTCGCCACCGGACAGGCGCATTTCCATCTCTACGACTTCCTCCGGCTTCACGTTCAGGGCCGACGCCACGTTCGCGACCTGGTCCGGGGACATCGTTCCCGTGCCCTGCTTCATGCTCCTCAGATTGAAGAACAGCTTGCGCTGCGCCTTCGTGGTCGCGACCTTGACGAGTCGCCAGTTGCGCAGGATGAATTCGTGGATCTCGGCCTTGATCCAGTGCAGCGCAAATGAAACCAGCCGGACACCGCGCTCCGGGTCGAAGC
Source organism: Burkholderiales bacterium (assembly GCA_037915775.1). Taxonomy (GTDB): domain Bacteria; phylum Pseudomonadota; class Gammaproteobacteria; order Burkholderiales; family Burkholderiaceae_F; genus JAKOQB01. The sequence goes on from JBAIYN010000712.1 coordinate 1,459, forward strand.
GCTTGACCGCCTTCATCAGGCCGATATTGCCTTCCTGGATCAGGTCCGCGTGCGGCAGTCCATAGCCGAGATAGTTGCGCGCAACCGCCACGACCAGGCGCAGGTGCGACAGCACCAGCCGGCGCGCTGCTTCCAGATCCTCGTCCTCGCGGAACGCACGCGCCAAGCGCAGCTCCTCGTCAGCCGTCAACAACGGCACGCGATTCACCGCGGTGATGTACGCGTCCAAGTTTCCGAGGCTGCCGGGATGCAACGCCAACGCGCTGCTGCCGGCCGGAACCAGGGCATTCAAACGGGTAGCCATCTTTTCCTTCACGCTGCGCATGTTAGCACTCTCGATCATCGAGTGCTAGCGTATAGAGTCGCGCCGGCCTGATTGGTTCCGCGGGCTGCAAGACTATTCTGCCAAGACGCCCTCCGTGATAGGGAGTGCACACTAACATTGCGGAATCACGGATGGCACCTGGTCACGCGATACGTCGTAGCGCTGTCCGCAAGCCGGCCGAGGCGCCAGCAAGGCCGACGAAAAATGCCGCGGCAGCCAGCCCCGCCAGCGCCGGCCATGGCAGCGTCTCGACCACGATCGGGACGCCAAGGACCTGCTCCAGCCAGCTCAAATCCGGCGCCAGCGTACGGAGAAACAGCGTGACCGCGCCAACCGCAAGCAGCGCAGAGGCCAGCAGCGTGATTCCGCCTGCGTATGCAAACGGTCGTGCAATCTGGCGCTCCTCGGCGCCGATCAGGCGCAACAGCCGAAGTTCATCGCGGTCGGTCATGGCGATCAGGCGTACGGCGCCGATGATGACCAGACCCAGGAGGCCCAGCGTTGCGAAGCCAACGAACAGCGCGATGCGCACCATGACGCGCGCGAGCCCGGCAGCCTTCCGGAACCAGCTGCTGTCGACGAAGACACCGTCGACCTTGGGCAACTTGCGGAACTCGGAGGCAGTTCGGTCGAGATCGTCGGGCG
>JBAIYN010000076.1:0-3575 GCA_037915775.1 Burkholderiales bacterium
GCGCCAAGGAGATCGCGATCATCTTCCAGGAGCCGATGACGTCGCTGAATCCGGTGTACACGATCGGCGAGCAGATCGCCGAGGCGATCCGCCTGCACGAGAAGCTGTCGCGCCGCGCCGCGCTGGAACGCGCGGTCGAGATGCTGAAGCTGGTGCACATTCCTACTCCCGAGCGGCGCGTGCACGACTATCCGCACCAGTTCTCCGGCGGCATGCGCCAGCGCGTGATGATCGCGATGGCGCTGTCCTGCAATCCGAAGCTGCTGATCGCCGACGAGCCGACCACCGCGCTCGACGTGACGATCCAGGCGCAGATCCTCGACCTGCTGGGGGAACTGAAGGCGAAGTTCGGCATGGCGATCATGCTGATCACGCACGCGATGGGCGTGGTGGCGGAGAACGCGCAGCGCGTGGTCGTGATGTATGCCGGCAAGGTGGTCGAGGAAGCGCCGGTGAAGGAACTCTTCGGCAACCCGCGCCATCCGTACACGCAGGGGCTGATCCGCTCGATCCCGCGCATCGATACCGCAGCCACGCACAAGGTGCGGCTGGAGGCGATCCGCGGCGTGGTGCCCAAGCTGGTCGCGCCGCCCGAGGGCTGCCGCTTCGCGCCGCGCTGCGGCTTTGCACGCGCAGCCTGCACCGCCGCGACTCCACCGCTGCGCACCGTTGCGCCCGGGCACAAGGTCGCGTGCATCCTCGATTCGGCGCCATCGCCATGACCGAGCCGCTGCTGCGCGTCGTCGACCTCGTCAAGCACTTCCCCGTGCAGGGGGGGCTGCTGCGGCGGGAAGTGGCGCGCGTGCACGCGGTCAACGGGGTCAGCTTCGAGATGGCAGCCGGCGAAACCCTGGGGCTGGTGGGCGAGTCTGGCTGCGGCAAGTCAACCACCGGCCGCTGCATCCTGCGGCTGATCGAGCCGAGCTCGGGCGAGGTGTGGTTCGAGGGCACCAACGTCACCGCGCTCGACCGGGACGCGCACCGCCGCCTCGCGCGCGACATGCAGATCATCTTCCAGGATCCATACGCGTCGCTGAACCCGCGCATGACGGTCGGCGCGATCGTGGGCGAGGCGCTGATCATCCACAAACTCGCAAGAACGCGGCGCGAGTTCGAAGACCGCATCGTGCAGCTGCTGGAGACGGTGGGTCTGTCGGCCGACCACATGCGCCGCTATCCGCACGAGTTCTCCGGCGGCCAGCGGCAGCGCATCGGTATCGCGCGCGCGCTCGCGGTGTCACCGAAGCTCATCGTGTGCGACGAGGCGGTGTCGGCGCTCGACGTGTCGATCCAGGCGCAGGTGATCAACCTGCTGGAGGACCTGCGCGGCCAGTTCAACCTGACCTACATCTTCATCGCGCACGACCTGTCGGTGGTCGAGCACATCAGCCATCGCGTGGCGGTGATGTACCTCGGCCGCATCGTCGAGATCGCGCCGGCGAAATCGCTGTACACGAACCCGAAGCATCCCTACACGGAAGCCTTGCTGTCCGCGGTGCCGATCCCCGACCCGCAGATCAGGCGCAAGCGGATCCCGCTGCAGGGCGACGTTCCCAGTCCGCTGCAGCCGCCGCCCGGCTGTCCCTTCCATACGCGCTGCCCGATCGCCCAGCAGCCCGTGTGCAGCAGCGAGGCGCCGCCGCTGAAGCAGACCGGGCCGGGCCACTGGGTCGCCTGTCATCTGCGCGGCTGAGCGCATGAAGACCGCGCTGCTCGTGATCGACGTCCAGCAGGGCCTTTGCGAAGGCGAACATGCCGCTTTCGAATCGCAGCGGGTCATCGAGCGGATCAACCGCGTCGCGACGCAAGCGCGCGCAGCCGGCGCTCCCGTGATCTTCGTTCAGCACGAGGCGGCGACCGAACTGCAGTACGGCACGCAAGCGTGGCAACTGGCGCTCGGCTTGGAGGTAATGCCCGGCGATCTGCGCGTTTGCAAGACGACGTGCGATTCGTTCCACCGCACTGATCTGGAACAGATCCTGAAGCAGCACGCAGTGACGCAGCTCGTGGTGTGCGGCATGCACACGGAGTTCTGCGTCGATACGACCGCGCGCCGCGCGCTTGCGCTCGGCTACGAGGTCATGCTGATTGCCGACGCCCACACGACCGAGGATCGGCCGCATCTGCCCGCGGCGCAGATCATTCGGCACCACAACGAGACGCTGGTGAAGATCGAAAGCTTTGGCGTGCGGGTACGCATCGTTGCGGCCGAGCAGATGCGCTTCGGGGCTTGAAGCGGCGCTGCGAGTTTGTCACTGGACGCGGTAAGGCCCTGGTCCTGCCAGCGGAGTCACGGCCAAACCAGTCAATCGCGCGCACCGAAGGCAAGTGCTTACGGCGAACCGCGCGTGACCTGCAACAGTGACCCGCTAACAAGGCGGCCTGAAGCCTAGATCAACGAAGTCTGACGACCGCAAGGCTCGCTCCAATGGCACTGTTCGTTGAGAGCATCTGGTTCGCGGCAGCGCCAGTTCGCGCCGCCCGCAAATTCGCCCAAGCGGATCTCAGGTCGCGACAGTGTCGCGACAGGCGCCGTGGTTGCATACCTGAGCGCATCAAGCGGGCTGCGCATGCCCACTACACCGCGGCAATCTGCTGATCGCCTCTACATCTGAACGGATCGGAAAGGCGAGGAGGCTGCAGGTCGGCTTTATTCTCCTGCTTGAATTGCCATCGCGGCAGCCGAAGGCCGATTGGCAGCATCAGAATGTTTGGCCCGACCTGACCACACCGAGACTTACGGCTCACACACAATTAGTTTAGAGGCTTCCCAATCTAATTGTCGCCGCCACCCGGCCGCTTGGGCGGGTCGTCACCTCACCTTCCGCGGGTCGTCGGCGGGATTCACGTACACGAGCGGAGCGAGCGGTCCGCGACCATTGACCTGGAGGACGACCTCGCCCTCTTTTGTCGCTATAAAGACCTTCTCGTCCGGGGTGTGAAACACAAAGCTGCCGGCGGGGAGCGCCTTCAGCTTTCCCTGGTCAAACTTGTCTCCTATGCCGCGGTAAAGCGTCCCCGAGATTACTGTGATCATGCTTTCATCGGGGGTGTAGTGAGCTGGCACGCGATAGTTCGGCGGGAACTTCACGCGGAAGACGTATGGCCCTTCCTTCTTCAGGTCACCGTACACAACGCTAATCTGAGCTCCCGCCGGAACTGACGAAAATGGACGCCAATCCAGCTGATCAGGCGTCACCTGAAAGGGCGCCGTCGACGTTCCTGACTCCGCCGCGAATGCCAACACGGCGACACCGGTGGCCAAAGTTGCTGCGACTCGAATCAACGCGTTCATGTCGAGCCCTCGTAGGCGCGGATGAGTCTTCTAGATTCTTCCAGCGGCTAGGCTGTTCATGGTCCCCCTTTCCGCTGACGTCACTCTATCGCCGGCCCTTTCAAGCGGTCAATCTCAAGGTGCTCGCCCAAGAAATGCGTACCTCTGCCGGGTGCGTTACGCGACCAAGAGAAACAAATGAACGCAATGCCAGCGTGTCTGAATCTTCCGCATCGCCTCTCCCTCCGGAACAAGGTCCCGCTGCCCGGTCCAGCGTGTAGAGACTCACCCGCGCATCAAG
>JBAIYN010000137.1:0-8009 GCA_037915775.1 Burkholderiales bacterium
CTGATGCTGACGACGTTTTTCATGCGATCCGCGCGGCGGAATATCACCGCTTCAATTGACAATTTCGAGAGTTGGCGTCGCTGAAACCTGCCACGCTGCCCGTCAGTCGAACACACCTGCCGGAGGAGATCTTGACGCAGAACACGCTAGCTGACCTTGTCCGAACGATCGGGCTGCCGGCGGCGAAGCGCGTCGCCGGTTTGGTGACCCGGCTGATCCCGATTCCGCGTCCCACGTTGATGGTCGGGCCGGCCTCGAGCGCGCGCCTCGGACGCGCGATCAACGATTTCGGCCACCGCAAGATCCTGCTCGTCACGGACGCCATGATCGCCAGGCTCGGTCTGTTGACACCGCTGACCGACGCGCTCGGCTCCGGCGGCACACGCTTCGTCGTTTTCGATGAGATTACGCCCGATGCGCCGATCCCGGTGATCGAGAAAGGGATCAAGCTGTTCAAGCGCGAGGACTGCGACGCGATCGTCGCCCTCGGCGGCGGCTCGGTGATGGATGCAGCCAAGGTGATCGGACTGGCCGCCGCCAACCACAAGCACCCGCGCCAGCTGGTCGGGTACTTCCGCGGGCTGCACGGGCCGGCCCCCATTTACGCGATCCCGACCACTGCAGGCACGGGCTCGGAGGTGACGGTGGCGGCGGTGATCGCGGACCCCGAGCGGAACCGCAAGCTCGTGATTGCCGACACCCGCATCGTGCCGCGGATGGCGGCGCTCGATCCCAACCTGATGACGGGCCTGCCGCCGCACATCACCGCCGCCACCGGCATGGATGCGCTGACGCACGCGATCGAGGCGTTCGTCGGCCACTGGTCGACCGACTCTTCCGACCGCATGGCGCTGTCAGCCGTAGGCATGATCTACGAGAACCTGCCGCGCGCCTTCGACGACGGCAGCGATCTGGCAGCGCGCGAGAAAATGGCCCTTGCCTCGACCTACGCCGGACTCGCGTTCACGCGCGCCAACGTGGGCAACGTGCACGCGATCGCGCACCAGCTCGGCGGCCGCTATCACACGCCGCACGGCCTCGCGAACGCGATCATGCTGCCGCACGTACTGCGCTTCGAAAGCAACGCGATCACCGACAAGCTCGCAACGCTGGCGATCCGCGCCCGGATCGGCAAGGAGGGCGAAGCGCAGGTCGAACTCGCGAGGAAGTTCCTCGACTCGGTCGAGGCAATGAACGAGCGCCTGAAGATCCCGCGCCAGCTCGAAGCGCTGCGCGAGGAGGACATCCCGGCGCTGGCCAAGGCAGCCTGTTGGGAAGCCGACACCAACTATCCGGTGCCGCGCGTGATGACGCAGCAGGCGTGCGAGGAGTTGCTGCGGCAGGTGCTGCCGAAAGGGCCGACGTCGCAGCAGGCGGCAGGCGCGCAGCGCAAGCAAACCCGACCCGCGGCAGGAAAGGCCGCCGCCCGCAGAAAGCGCGGCCAGGCGTCGGAGCATTGAGCCGTTCGCCGGCGCCGCGTCGACGCGATCGATCGGCAATGCGGCCAGCCCTCACGGGCGGCTCGCCGTCGAAATTTCATGCTCTGGGGCGGCGGTATGCGAGCAGCGCGATCGCGAGCGAACCGAAGAAATAGAACGCCTGCAATTCGAGCGCGTATCCGCCCGATTCGCCGAGCGAGAACAGCTGCTGCGCGTGCGCCAGCCCGACCGCCACGACCATGTTGAACGCCATCACCAGCGCCGCCGGGCCGACGAACAGGCCCACAATCACCATCAGCGGTGCGATCACTTCGCCGATCAGGACGCCATAGGCGATCCACGCCGGCATGCCCAGGCTCGCCATCAGCGCGCTGATGCCATCGATGCCGTTCAGCAGCTTGGCAACACCGTGAAACAGCATCAGACCGGCGACGGTCCAGCGCAGGAGCAGATTGCCGGCGCGCTGTGCCAGGTCAGGCGAAAGAGCGATCATGCATTGGCTCCGTGCAACTGGATCACGAACAGACACCCGCGATGCCGTGAGCATTCCCTTGATTGCAGCCCGGGTTTGCGACTTGAATCAAGCAATGCGTGCTTTGAACGTCGGGCCGCAAGCTGAGTTCCGCTCGCGTCTGTCGCTGCCGGAACAGGTCATCGTCGCAGCGCGGCAGCCGGCGCCAGCCAAACAATCGGGGGCTTCGCGAGCCCGGCCGCGCTGAGACGTTGAGATACACCAAGGAAGCCCGGACGGAATCGGCCGTAAGCTCGCGGCGATTACATGAGGATGCCCCCGTGAGCCAGAGTGCGCTCGGTCGCCTGCATGACCTGGCCGTGTTTGTCAGAGCCGAGGAGGATCTGCGCACTCATCTGAGGGACCTGGTCGACCTGGCCGCGTCGGTGACGGAAGCGGCGACGTGCTCGATCATGCTGCTGTCGGAAGGCGCGGACGACGCGCCGCGCCTGAAGCTGTGGTGCTCCACCGAGCAGCTTCCCGATTCGGCGTGGAACGAGACGCCGGGGCGCGGCGAGTCGATCGCCGGGCGGGTGCTCGAGCACGGCGCGCCGGTTCTCATCGTCGACATCCGGTCCTCGGCGTTCGCGCAGTTCGCGCGGAAACCCGACCTGCTCGGAGCCAGCTTCATCTGCGTGCCGATCGCCGTCGGCAAGCAGATCATCGGCGTGATGAACCTGTCGAGTCGACTCGGCGCCCCGCCGTTCGATGAGTCCGATCTGCGGCTCGCCGAAATAGTGGCAGCGCTGATCGGCAAGTCAGTCCAGGTGGAACGACTACAGACGCTGATCAGGTCCAGGGTTGCCCACCTGAGTCTGGCGCGGGAGGAGAAGCAGGCCGTTGCCCGTCTCACCGACGGCAGTGTCCCGCCCGAGCGCGTCGCGAAGCTGCTTGCCAAATCCTTCTTCCGCGACCTGTCGTCCGCAGGGTTCGAACCCGCCCAGATCATCGAAGCCGCGTCGGAAATCATCGCGTTGATATCCACCGACATCAGGCGCTACCGGAAGCGCGCCGGGCGGGATTCGAAGTCAAACGGTCCCGGCGGCTGAACGCGGCGGCGTCGCGGGGCAGTAACAAACGACCGCGCCAGAGGCTGCATTGCGAAAGGTGCAGCCTTTCGCAATGTTCGTGCACGCGCGTCATCATCTCGTCGCAGGCGGAGCCTCCTTCCCGACCGGAACCACGATCTCGCGCACGAAACCGCCGTCCCGGACGCTGCCGGTCACGGTTCCCTCGCCACGCACCATCCGTTCGCACATCGACTTCTGATCCGGAGGCCGAACCGCGCAGCGTGCCAGCGCGTTCGCGGCGAGTTGTCCCGGGTCCTCATTCCCCAGATTGCCGCGTCGCGCTTCGGCGTACGCCGCCGCCGCCTCGCGCAGGCAGGTATCGCGGGGCTCGATCGACTCGCCGGAAAGACAGGCTGCCCGCTCGCGCAGGTACTGTTCACGAGCTTCACGGCCCTGCTCCGATGCGCTTGGCGCATGCGCGATGCATTGGACCGACGCGCCCATCAGCAGGCTCAGCCCAACGAGACGAAGACTTGCTCTCATGTCCACCTCCAGCTGTCGGTCAAGACGTGCGGGGATTTGATCAACATACGACCGGCTTGCGCCGACGCGGAACCGACGTTAGTCGAGCCGTTGTGTCGGGTGCATCGGCCGACACCGCGCACTGCTGTCGGAAAGCGCCGACACGGCGACCGGCGTGGAATCACCGATTTCAAGTGCCCACTAAAAAAAATATATGGTTCGACTTGAGCCCGTAAAACAGGTACGCTGCGCCTGCTTTCGATAGAGCTTCGTTTTTCCTCCGGTTTTCTTCGGCCTGACGCAGTCCACCGCGGCAGCGCATCCTAGGGTTCCCCAGGTTCACGTTTCTTGACCGTTAGCTCGCCGCGGGGCGTTCTCGCGGCCGATGACTTCTCATCAACCTTTCAAGGAACGAGAAAATGGCAAATGGCACCGTCAAGTGGTTCAACGACGCAAAGGGCTTCGGATTCATCACCCCCGAAGACGGCGGCAAGGACCTGTTCGCGCACTTCTCCGAGATCCAGGCCGGCGGCTTCAAGTCGCTGACCGAGGGCCAGCGCGTGCAATTCATCGTCAAGCAGGGCGCCAAGGGCCCGCAGGCGGCCGAAATCAGGGCCCTCTGACGGCGGTCGGATCGACGACGCGCGGCTTCGCGCCGCGCGCTTTCCCCGCTTCCGCACGGTGCGCCCGTCGTGCCGTGCGGCCTCATTCACGCCGCAGTGCCGGCGCAGGCCGCGCTGCGCGCACGTTCCCGGGAGACTTCGCGATGGCGAAGGAAGAACACCTCGAAATGAACGGCGTCGTCAGCGAAGTGCTGCCCGACTGCAAATTCCGCGTGACGCTGGACAACGGTCACCAGCTGGTCGCGTATTCCGCCGGCAAGATGCGCAAGCACCATATCCGCATACTGGCGGGCGACAAGGTCTCGCTCGAGCTGTCGCCCTATGACCTGACCAAGGCACGGATCACGTTCCGTCATCTCGACGTACGCCGTCCGGCGGCACCGCAGCGACGCAGATAGGGCTGGCGCGTTGCGCGTCGGCGAGTGCCCGAGCTCCGTTCGGCGCATCACCCATTCGCGTCGCCCGCATCTTCGACGTTGTCCTCGCCGCGTTCGCGCCCGTTACGGTCATACTGCCTCGATGCAGCAGGTTAATTCGAGCATCGACATCAATGCGCCCGCCTCGCTCGTCTGGGCGATCCTGACCGACTTCGAGTCCTACCAGCGCTGGAATCCGTACATCGGCGCCATCCTCGGAAAGCCAAACACCGGCAGCGCGCTGAGCATCGCGCTGCGAGGCCAGCGGCGCGGCGTCACATGCATGAGTTCACTTCTGACGCAGGTGCGCGAACCGCGCGAGCTGCGCTGGCGCCGCCGGCGCTTCGCCCCCGGCGTCTTCACGACCGAACACCGCTTCCGCATCGAGACGCTGCCGGCCGGCGGGGTGCGCTTTCATCAGAGCGAGCAGATCAAGGGCGTGTTCGCCGCCCTCTTCGGCCAGCGCAGTCGGCGCGCCATGGAAGAAGGCTTTCACGCAATGAACCACGCACTGAAGGCGCGCGCCGAGCGCATGCACGACGGCCACGTCGCGACCGGCAACAGCGTCTCGTAGTCCCGCGGTCAGGCGGCCTGGACTTCCCGGTGCCCGATCCGGCGCGATGAACTGGTGACATCGTTGCCGTTGCGCCCCCACAGTTCCAGCGGATCGCCCACGGAACGGCGGAGGTGCTCGCGCGCCATCGCGGCCGTGACGCGTTCGCCGAACGAAACGGACTGCGCGTAGCGCTGGCCCGCGAGCCGATACAGCCAGGTGCGCCGCCGCACGATCATCACGTCTCCACAGGTGCCGACTCGGCGTTGTCCGAGACCTGCTTGCGGCGCTTGGCGCTGTTGCGGCCGGTCAGCCGCGACGTGATGCGCTGCTCGAACTCCGCCGCCGCGCGCTCGGGAAGCCGGCCGATCGACCGCTGTCGATCGAGGTTGTCGAGCAGGTTCAGCAACTGATCCTGGCTGAGCGCCTGCAGTTTCTCGTCGGTCCAATCGAGAAGCATCGGCGAATGAAAGACCGGCTTGCTCACTATTGCTGTCCTGCGCACCATCGAAGCCCTTTCCTGTGAGCGAGCCGGCCCGCCTATTGCGGCGAGGCCATGTCGCCTGCATCCGCGCAGTATGGACCGAAGCGACGCGCGCCGGACCGATTCCGCGCCCCGCGAAAAAATAAATATCGGTCGACATGCGATGTCAATCACGGTAGCGTGCGTCGGTCCCCTACGTGTTTTGTCCTTCCTCCGGCCTTGTCCGGCCCGTTGCATTGGCGTGCAATGGCGCAATTCAGCTCCCCGGATCCGCGTTTCCTGCCCATCGGCTCACGGCCGCGGGACGCGATCAACCTCACACTCATGGAGAAGATATGAAACAGCAGCGCGTGGTACTGGTCACCGGCGGCATGGGCGGTCTGGGCGAGTCCATCTCGATCAAGATGGCCGACGCCGGCTACAAGGTGGCCGTCACCTGCTCCCCCGGCAACACGAAACGCGATCAATGGCTGGCCGAGATGAAGGCGCGCGGCTACGAATTCACCGCCGTCGAGTGCGACGTAGCCAGCGTCGAGTCCTGCGCCAAGGCGGCGGCCGAGGTGCAGGCCAGGCTCGGCCCGGTCGACGTGCTGGTCAACAACGCCGGCATCACGCGCGACATGACCTTCAAGAAGATGACCAAGGTCGACTGGGACGCGGTGCTGCACACCAACCTCGACAGCGTCTTCAACATGTCGAAGCCGATCGTCGACGGAATGGTCGAGCGCGGCTGGGGCCGAGTGATCAACGTGTCGTCGGTCAACGGCTCGAAAGGTGCCTTCGGACAGACCAACTACGCGGCCGCCAAGGCCGGCATGCACGGCTTCACCAAGTCGCTCGCACTCGAAGTCGCGCGCAAGGGCGTCACCGTCAACACGATCTCGCCCGGCTACATCGGCACCAAGATGGTCACCGCAATCCCGAAGGACATCCTCGATACCAAGATCCTGCCGCAGATCCCGGTTGGCCGGCTCGGCAAGCCCGAGGAAGTGGCGGGACTGATCATCTACCTTGCGTCAGACGAAGCGGCCTTCGTGACCGGTGCCAACATCGCCATCAACGGCGGGCAGCACATGCAGTGATGCGATGTGCGGCGCAACCCCGCTGCCGTAAGAAGAGCGGGGTTACGGCTCAGTGCACGGTCCGGTTGAACATGAACTTCCCATCGCGGAAATCCACCGGCACCACGTCCTTCGGTCCGACCCTGCCTTCGAGCACCAGCTTCGCGATCGGGTTTTCGATCTGCTGCTGGATCGCGCGCTTCAGCGGCCGCGCGCCGTAGACGGCGTCAAAGCCCACCTTGGCGATCTCCTTCAGCGCGGCGTCCGACACCTCCAGCTTCATCTCCTGTGCCGCGAGCCGCTGCTCCAGGCGCTTCAACTGGATCTTCGCGATCGACGCGATGTGCTTCTGGTCGAGCGCGTGGAACACGACGATCTCGTCGATGCGGTTGACGAATTCCGGACGGAAGCTCTTGCGCACCTCGCCCATCACCGCTTCCTTGATCAGGTCGTAGTCCTGCCCGGCCATGCGCTGGATCTCGTGTGAGCCGAGGTTTGAGGTCATCACCAGCACGGTGTTCTTGAAGTCGACCGTGCGGCCCTGCCCGTCGGTCATGCGGCCGTCGTCCAGCACCTGCAGCAGTACGTTGAACACGTCCGGGTGCGCTTTCTCGACCTCGTCGAGCAGGATCACGCTGTAGGGCTTGCGGCGCACCTGCTCGGTGAGCTGTCCGCCCTCTTCGTAGCCGACGTAACCCGGGGGCGCGCCGATCAGCCGCGCGACCGAGTGCTTCTCCATGTACTCGCTCATGTCGACGCGGATCAAATGCTCCTCGCTGTCGAACAGGAACTCCGCGAGCGCCTTGCACAACTCGGTCTTGCCGACCCCGGTGGGGCCGAGAAAGAGGAACGAACCCAGCGGCCGGTTCGGGTCCGCCAGCCCGGCGCGCGAGCGGCGGATCGCCTCGGATACCAGCCGCACCGCCTCGTCCTGGCCCACCACGCGCGAGTGCAGCCGCTCTTCCATCTTCAGCAGTTTCTCGCGCTCGCCCTGCATCATCTTGCTGACGGGGATGCCGGTCGCGCGTGAGACCACTTCAGCGATCTCCTCCGCGCCGACTTCTTTGCGCAGCAGCTTGAATTCCTTCTTGCCCTTGCCGCCCTTCTCCGCGGATTTGAGCTGCGCTTCGAGCTTCGGCAACTGCTCGTACTGAATCTTGGCCAGCTCCTCGTACTTGCCCTTGCGCTGCAGCTCGGTCATCTGCGCCTTGAGCTTGTCGATCTCGGCCTTGATGTGCGCGCTGCCCTGCACCGCGGCCTTCTCCGCACGAAGCACTTCGTCCAGATCCGCGTACTCGCGCTCCAGTTTCCTGATCTCTTCTTCGATCAGGCCAAGCCGCTTGCGCGACGCCTCGTCGGTTTCCTTCTTCACCGCCTCGCGCTCGATCTT
>JBAIYN010000590.1:0-3168 GCA_037915775.1 Burkholderiales bacterium
TTCGGTCGCCGCCTGTGGCTGGCCGAGATCAACTCACCGAACGGCCCGCGCCGCCAGGCGGCGGAACGCGCGGCGATCAACGCGCCGATGCAGGGCACCGCCGCTGACCTGATCAAGCTGGCGATGATCGCGGTGCACGACTGGCTGCTGCGCGAGCGCCTGCGCACGAAGCTCGTGATGCAGGTGCATGACGAACTCGTGTTCGAGGTGCCGGAATCCGAGCTCGACCTCGTGCGCGAACGCGTTCCCGCACTGATGAGCGGAGTCGCGCAACTGAAGGTGCCGCTGCTGGCGGAAGTCGGCGTGGGTGCCAACTGGGACGAGGCGCACTGACGTCGCCATGCGCGGCACCGAGGGTTCGGACGGCGGGCGGTCCGATCGAACATGGGGTTGCGCGTCGGAATCAGGCCAAGAACGTCTGTAGGTCCGAAAGCAACTCTTCGGGCGCCTCTTCGGGAATGAAGTGGCCGCAGGGCAGCGGGTGGCCCTCAACGGCGTCGCCCTTCTCCCTCCAGGTGGCGAGCACGTCGAACAAGCCGTGCATCTTGCCGAATTCCCCCCAGATGGCGAGCAACGGGCAGCGCACGCGGCTGTCGAGATCGCGCTCGTCGTCGTCAAAGTCGCGCGTCGCCGCTGCGCGATAGTCCTCCAGCCCGGCGCGGATCGTTCCGGGCAGCGTGAAGGCGCGCAGGTACTCCTGAATCATGGGGTCTTCGATGGCGCCGCCGCGAAAGGCCAGCGCGCGGAAAACGTAGCGCAGGAACGGTTCGGGCGCAGCCGAGATCATCACCTCGGGCAGGTCGGGCGCCTGGAAGAAGAACCAGTGCCAGTAGGCGGCCGCCAGATGCCGGTCGGCCCGCGCGAACACGGTGTGGGTCGGCACAATGTCGAGTACGGACAGCCGGGTGACGGCATCGGGGTAGTCGAGCGCCTGGCGGTGCGCGACGCGCGCACCGCGGTCATGCCCGACCAGCGCGTATGCCGTGTGCCCGAGCCCGAGCATCACCTCATGCATGTCGCGCGCCATGGTCTTCTTGTCGTAGCCATCACGCGGCTTGTCGGAGTCGCCGTAGCCGCGCAGATCCGGGCATACGATCGTCCAGCGGTCAGCGAGCCGCGGCGCGATCTTGTGCCACATCTGCGCGGTCTGCGGCCAGCCATGGAGCAGGAGTACGGGCGGACCTTTGCCGCCCACCCACAGGTTGATCTTGATGCCGTTCGCGCGGACCGTGCGGTGATCCATCCCGACCATGACGTTCATTGCCGCCCCCTTTCTCGGTGAGAGCCCAGAACGACGCCCAACGTGATCTGCGTCTCGCGTCGGTCATGAGCCCGCTTTCTAGCCCAACAAGATACGGATGGCTATGTCTACCTTTGACCGACTGCAAGCGCCGCTACAACGCCTTGAATCGGTCGGTCACCGGGAACCGGTCGGTGCGGCCGCGTGCCATCGACCCCTTGCGGTCGGACAAGATTCTCTAAAGCAGTCAGTCGGCGAGCGCTCTGAAGGCGACGCTCAACGAAGGGTTGGGCGTCACCTCGTGCGCGCAGGCACGCTACCCAAAGAAGACCGGATGCTCGGTCAGCAGCTTTGCGATTCGCACACGTGCTGCTTCCTCCTGCTGCAGCGACCAATGAACGGAGCGAAGCGCTGGGTACTGCTGAAGGAGGCCAGCAAGCTCGCGACGTAGATTTGAGACACACAAGAGGTGCGCATTTTCGTGGTGCTGATCAGAGAGAACCACTACACCGGCAAATGGGTCTGGTTCGCAGGAAAGATCAAGCTTCAGGAAGATGTGGTGCGAGGAATCATCAGGGCTCTGCCACGCATGGCAATCGCCACTCGTTTGGATGGGACTTGAGTACGACATCGCGCTTCACGCCTCCGTAGCGCACGACGAGCAAGGTTGTGACGCCCAACGTAAAGGTGAGGGGCGACTGCGGGCGGGCGCAGCCCGCTTGCAGGCGTCCCCCTCGACCGCAATGTTTGGCACCGATTCGCCCCCTCTTGGGCAGAAGGCGCTCACGTTGCGGGTTTGGAGAGTGGTAGAGCCCGCATTTGTGGCACCAGAAATGCGTGCGACCGAAGCAGTGGTACTGGATGTCCACTTCGTCAGTGCCGTACATGGACTCGACCATGCGATTGCGGTGGGACCTCATGAGCTCGTACTTTGAATGCGCTTCCCGACCCAAGCGCTTCGATGTGCCGACGACAATAAAGTCATGGTCGCAAGCGCTTTCAATCTTCACGTTCCCATGCTCGTCGTAGCCGGAGTGAGGAATGCATGGGTAACTTTCAGCAGATGGCCGAGGAAATCCAACACGATAGTAAAGCCTCTGGATCTGACTTGCCGAGCGAACTGCCAGCAGAAGACCAAGACATGTGTGGCACTGTTCAATCAGGCGCTCTTTTCCATCTGCCGTGTCCCGAAAGAACTCGCCACTCTTGTACTCCCGGACGATCTCTTCTGAGGACCATCCGTGCACGATCTCTGGATCAATCGAGTTCGCACAAGAGCGGCAGAAGACGTGCTTCTCTTTCCAAAATTGGTTCTGACATTCAACGCCACACTTGTCGCAATGCCACCTCTCAACTGGACGACCCAAGCCGAGGAAACCTTGTTTTGCGACGACTCTCCCCACGCGAACGACCTCTGAGCCTAACGTGATTTGAATCGCGCCGACCGCGCCGAAGAACCTGCCCCGTATCGGTCAACCAGGTTCGCCACCTTCGCGATTTCGCGTGTCGGGGGGACGTCGCGCGGTCGGATGCGCCATTGCCACCGCAGCTTACGAATTGATCCGCCTCAGGTCCAGTGGTTGCGCTGGCGTGTCAGACATTCACGCGCGCAGTCTCGGGGCGCCTGCCCTCGGCAAGGCCTCGTCAACGAGCGACCGCTTCCTAGCCGATCCGGCAACCGCGCTGAAAGGGCCGTTTCTGGCCGAATTGAGTTGGCCCCGGGGACGGGCGGCCTCGGGTCCTGCTTTCGGTCCGAAGAAAGGGTGAAAGGCCAACTCGACCGGCTTCGCGCGCATCAGGCGCCCGGGGGGTTGGCCGCCGCAGGCCCGACTCTTCGTGATGTATATCGCGTCGCTCGGATCACGCCGTGAGCCGGCGGGGCCGGCAGAGGAATTCGGCATCGAGCGCGCGTGTGCGTGCGTCGGCCG
>JBAIYN010000065.1:0-9687 GCA_037915775.1 Burkholderiales bacterium
CGCCCGCGTGCGGATTGCGTGACGTCATGAGTGATACTGCCCTGCTTGAACCAGCAACGATCGCTTCGGCCGCGAAGAAGGCCATCGTCCTGAACGAACACATCGTCGAGGTCATCAGCGACTCCGGTGAAGGCGCGCAGCGCTGCGGCCAGTCGCTCGCCGCGATCGCGGCCCGCAGCGGCAACGGGATCTGGACCGTCGAGATCATCCCGGCCGAGATCCAGCCGCCGGCGCGGAGCGTCGCCGGCGCGAGCGGCATCCGCATCCGCATCGGCTCCAAGCGCGTGACCAACGGCGGCGACGAGACCGATCTCGCCGTCGCTTTCAACGAACAGGTGCTGCTCGGCCGCGTGCGCGCGGGCGAACTGAAGAAGGGAGCGACGATCCTGCTCGAGAACATGTGGCGCGAGCACCGCGACGCAGCGATCGTCAAGTCGTACACCGAGACCGTCGACGCACTGCTGACAGCCGGCTACCGCGTGGTCGAGGTGCCGCTCGAGCGCGAATGCCGCGCGCTGATGGTCGACGCCAAGCGCGGCAAGAACATGTTCGTCCTCGGCATCCTGTGCAGCATCTACAGTTTCGACCTTGCGCTGGCGCGCCAGCAGGTGGCGCTGACCTTCGGCAAGAAGGAAGAGAAGATCATCCGCGTCAACCAGGGACTGCTCGAAGCCGGCTTCGCGTGGGCCGAGAAGAACCTCGATTTCAAGTATGCGATTCCGGCGCAGCGCGCGAGCGTTCCGCAGATGGTCGTCAACGGCAACACCGCGATCGCGCTCGGCGTGCTGGCCTCCGGCATGGACATCTGCGCGATGTACCCGATCACGCCGGCAACGTCGGCCTCGCACTACCTGTCCGAATGCTTCGAGCGCGTCGGCGGGCTGGTGCATCAGGCGGAGGATGAGATCGCCGCCTGCGCGTTCGCGATCGGAGCCTCGTACGCGGGCCGCTGCGCGGTCACGATCACGTCGGGTCCGGGCTACTCGCTGAAGCAGGAAGGCATCGGTCTGGCGGTGATGGCCGAGATTCCGCTGGTGGTCGTCAACGTGCAGCGCGGCGGTCCCAGCACGGGCCAGCCGACCAAGGTCGAACAGGGCGACCTGCTGACCTCGATATTCGGATCGCACGGCGATGCGCCGAAGGTCGTGATGGCGGTGTCGAGCATCGAGGACTGCTTCTACTCGATGATCACCGCGCGCAAGATCGCGGAGACCTTCAACATGGTCGTCGTCGTGCTGTCGGATGCGAGCCTCGCCACTGCGCAGCAGCCGTTCCCGCGCCCGAACTTCAGCGAGGACTGGCTGGCGCCGCCGATCGACCAGACCCCGGCGCCAGAAGGCGCCAAGCCGTACGACTGGGATCCGGTCACCGGCATCGCGCGCCGCTACGTGCCCGGCCAGCCGGGCGGCATGCACACGATCACCGGGCTGGCGCACGACCGCATGAGCAAGGTCGCGTACGACCCGTCGAGCAACGAGGAAGGCCTGCGCATGCGCAGCCTGAAGCTGGCGGCGCTGCAGAAGACGCTGAAGACCCCGACCGTGTACGGAGCGCCCGAAGGCGATCTGCTCGTCGTCGGCTGGGGCAGTTCGCAAGGCGTGATCGAGGAAGCGGTCGACCGCCTGCGCGCCGAAGGACTGAAGGTGTCGTCGCTGCATCTGCGCTTCCTGCAGCCGATGGCATCCGGCATCGGCGAGATCATGAAGCGCTTCCGCAGGGTCATGACGATCGAGGGCAACTGGTCCGACCGCAAGGAAGACCGGCTGATCGACGCCGACAACCGCCGCTACTCGGCGCTGGCGATGATGCTGCGGGCCCGCTATCTGGTCGACGTCGACTGCTGGAGCGAGGCGCGCGGGCAGCCGATCAAGCCCGCCAACGTGGTCGCCGCGCTGCGGGCCAAACTGAATGAAGGGAAATGACCATGGACATGGCGATCCCCGTCTCGAAGACGCTGATCAGGCTGCACGAGGAGCACCATAGTCTCGAGGATTACCAGGGCGGCGTGCCGCGCTGGTGCACGGGCTGCGGCGACAACGCGATCCTGGCCGCCGTGCAGCGGCTGTGCCGCGACGAGGACCTGGCGCCCGAGCGCACGGTGTTCGTGTCCGGCATCGGCTGCTCGAGCCGCTTCCCGCACTACATGAAGACCTACGGGTTCCACGGCATTCACGGCCGTGCGTTCCCGCTCGCCGAGGGCGTGAAGATGGCGCGCCCCGACCTGCACGTGTTCGTCAACACCGGCGACGGCGACTGCTGCTCGATCGGCGCGGCGCACTGGATCCACGCGATCCGCTACAACATGAACCTCACCGCGATCCTGCACGACAACCAGGTCTACGGCCTGACCAAGAAGCAGGCGTCGCCGACCTCGCCGATGGGCATGAAGAGCAACACCACCCCGCGCGGCACCGTGCTCGAAGCACTGAATCCGCTGACGGTCACGCTCGGGGTGCAGAACGTGTCGTTCGTGGCGCAGGGCGTGGACTGGATCCCCGAGCTGCTGTACGACATCATCAGCAAGGCGTTCCATCACAAGGGCTTCTCGTTCATCCGCATCATCCAGCGCTGCCCGGAGTGGCTGCCGAAGATGTTCGAGCCATGGCTGCACGACCCTGGCAAGACGCTGCTGCTGACGCATGAACGGGGTCTGCAGCCGAGCAGCGAGATTTCGCGTATCTACAAGAACCAGCGCGCGCACGATCCGCTGAACATCCATCAGGCGCGCGAGATTGCATCGACGATCGACCCGATCCCCGTCGGGATCCTGTACCACAACCCGGAAGTCCCCTGCTACGAAGACCTGCGCCACGCGGGCGGCGCGCGCACGCCGGAGGCGATCCGGGCCGGACTGGAGAAGGAACTCGACAAGTTCACGATCTGGCCGGACGAGCAACTCGAGCAAGCTGCATAACCGACGAAGTCTGAAGAGGCAGGCGCCATGGACATGGCCGCGACATATCAGGACCAGGTGCTGTTTCACATGACCGGCAAGCGCACCGCAGAGGCCTTGCCGATCGATGCCGAGGGCCTGCGACCCGCGCTGCTCGCGGGGTACCGCGACCTGACCAGGCTGCGCTACGACTTCCCGCTGGTGCTGATCGACGACGCCGACAGCGCCGAATTCGCGTTGCCGCTGTCGGCCACGATAGATCGGCTGCTCGCCGATCTCGCGCCGCACGGGATCGAGGGCGAGCGGCTGCGCCGTCACGTGCTGCGGCTGGAGCGCGAAATGCGCCGCCAGGTCGCGCAAGGCGGCGCGGGCAGGTTGACCGACTTGTGGACGCAGGCATCCGCGCGAATCGCCGGCGGCAATGCCGAAACCGAGGAGGTGCTGCGTCTGGCGGCCGCCGCGCTCAAGTTCGACGGCGAGGTGATCGACTGCGACGCCGCCACGCCCACCCGCCTGCTCACGCACGCCTGGCGCGCCGCGCAGGCGAGCAAGGCGCGCCGCTTCCGCGCCGAGGTCGACCGGCTGATGCGCAAGCTGACCGACATTCTGCGCGCCGCCCACGTTCACTCCGAGGCCGGCCGTCGACCCGAGGCGCTGCGTGCCACGGTCGGCGGCAGCGACGCCGACGCATTCGACTTCGACGTGATGTCGAAGCTGATCAGCCGCAACACGCCGCGCGACGAGCTGCCCGCCGCGCGCCGGCGACGCATTGAATGGGCGCTGTCGGTTCTGGCGGCGCAGGCGTTCTACCCCGACCCGGATGCGGACGTGCCGGCACTGGAGTTCCGCGTCGACAACTGCGCGGCCGCCGTCGATGCCTATCGCACGCGCCTGCCGGCGATGGTGCAACTGGTCAAGGCGATGGCGATCGCGGCGCTCGAAGGCGCCGGGCGCTACGTGGAGGACAAGGACGATCCGTTCTTTGCGCGCTTCGACGCGCGCGCGCTGACCACGGCCGAACTGGCGCTGTTTCCGGACTACCTCGTGTGCATTCCGTCCGGCCACAACGACGCGCAGGAGAACTCCGGGCTGCTCGAAATGCTCTCGTCCGGCCTGCCGGTCAAGGTGCTGGTCCTGGTCGACGATCTGCTCGAGGAATCATCGATCGGCACGGGGCACTTCGCATTCGGCGTGCGCAGCGCGCGGCTGGCGACCACCGCAATGGGGCTCGGCGGCATGTTCGTGATGCAGTCGACGAGTTCCAATCTGTACGCGCTGCGCGAGCGGATCGAACGCGGCCTGACGTGCCAGGGGCCTGCGCTGTTCACGGTGTTCGCCGGCAGCACGCCGCCGGCGGCGGGGCTGCCGCCGTACCTGTGCACGGCCGCGGCGATGGACTCGCGCGCGTTTCCGGCATTCACCTACGACGCAGCCGCCGGAGAAAACTGGGCCACGCGCTTTTCGCTCGAGAACAATCCCGAGCCCGAGGCCGACTGGCGTCGCGACGCGGTCGAATACGCGGACGAAGCCTTGCAGCGCGCCAGCGAACCGACTGCGTTCACGTTCGCCGACTTCGCGCTCTGCGACACGCGCTATGCGGGCCACTTTGCGCGTGTGCCGCGCGAACGCTGGAACGCGACCATGATCCCCGCCGCCGACTGGCTTGCGCTCGATGAACGCGACGCCGCCCAGCGCGTGCCCTACCTGCTGGCGGTCGACGCCGACGACGTGCTGCACCGGGTCGTTGTCGATGCATCGATGATGGCAGCGATGCGCAAGTGCCTCCTGCTGTGGCATCGCCTGCAGGAGCACGGCGGCGTGCATGATTCGCATGCCGAACGCCTGCTGGCGCGCGAGACGGCCGCCTGGGAAGCGCAAAAGCAGAAGGAGCTCGAGGCGCTGCGCGCCACGCCTC
Organism: Burkholderiales bacterium; assembly: GCA_037915775.1. Classification (GTDB taxonomy): domain Bacteria; phylum Pseudomonadota; class Gammaproteobacteria; order Burkholderiales; family Burkholderiaceae_F; genus JAKOQB01. Next base: position 4,809 of record JBAIYN010000065.1, read on the forward strand.
AACCAGCGACGCCCACTGAAGCGGCGGCTGCGCCGGCGACAGCGCCGGGGGCCGCGCCCACGGCTGCCGCCGAGGCTGCGCCGGCCGAGAAGCCGCCGTCGGACGAGGCGTGGATCGAAACCGCGCGCTGCCCGAGCTGCGGCGAGTGCACCAGCATCAATGACCGCATGTTCGCCTACAACGAGAACAAGCAGGCGTACATCAAGGACATCACCGCGGGAACGTTTCGCCAGCTGGTCGAAGCAGCGGAATCCTGCCAGGTGGCCATCATCCATCCCGGCAAGCCGCGCGATCCGAACGAAGCGGGGCTGGCCGAGCTGATCGAGCGCGCGAAACCTTTCCAGTAGCACGCCGCGCCGCGGGCGGTCGATGCAGATCCTCCGCTCCGACCTTGCCCACTGCGCTCACCTCGATGGCGCGGTGGTCGTTATCGATGTGCTGCGCGCGTTCACGACCGCGGCCTATGCCTTCGCGCGCGGCGCGCAGGCGATCATCGCGATCGATTCGATCGACGCGCTGCCGGCCCTGCGCCGGCGCTATCCCGGCGCACTGGCGCTCGGCTCCAAGGCGGGCGGAGCGCCCGTCGCCGGCTTCGACCTCGGCAACTCGCCGTCGCAGTTGAATCGCCTCGACGTCGCCGGCCGCACGCTGATCATGTACACGGTCGGTGGCGTGCGTGGCATCGCGGCGTGCGGGCGCGCCACGCTGATTCTCGCGGCCGCGCTGGTCAACGCCCGCGCGACCGCGCGCCACTTGCTCGCGCTGGCGCCGCCGACCGTGACGCTCGTCGTCACCGGTACGTGGACCGACCGCGACGGCGACGAGGACATCGCGTGTGCCGACCGCATCGAAGCGATCCTGCGCGGCCACGCGCCGGCTGCCGAACCTCATGCACTGCGCGTACGCCGCTCCGACTTCGGGCGGCGCTTCGCGGCCGGCACGGACCCCAACCTGCCGCCGGCCGATCTCGATTGCTGTGCGGCCGCCGACCTGTTCGATTTCGCGATGCCGATCGAGCGCAGCGCCGACCGGCTGACGATCACCCCGCTGCCGATCTCGCAACCGGTTTCCTAGCGACCGGCGCAAGAGCAAACGGCGCCTGTCGGCGCCGTCGCCCCTTGCCTGAGTGTTTCCTACGGGCGCTGATGCAGCGGCGCCACCTTGCGGTGCCTGCTGCCGACGAACAGCTGCCGCGGCCGGCCGATCTTGTATTCCGGATCGGCGATCATCTCGTTCAGCTGCGCGATCCAGCCCACCGTGCGCGCCAGCGCGAAGATGGCGGTGAACAGCGGCACGGGAATGCCGATCGCCTTCTGCACGATGCCCGAGTAATAGTCGACATTCGGATACAGCTTGCGGCTGACGAAGTAGTCGTCCTCGAGCGCGATCTTCTCCAGCGCCATCGCCAGCTTGAACAGCGGATCGTCATGCAGGCCCAGTTCACCCAGCACCTCGTGGCAGGTTTCGCGCATCAGCTTCGCGCGCGGGTCGTAGTTCTTGTACACGCGGTGGCCGAAGCCCATCAGCTTGACGTGCGAGTTCTTGTCCTTGACCTGGGCGATGAACTCGCCGATCTTGGCCACCCCGCCGTTCTTCTGGATGTCGTACAGCATGCTCAGGCAGGCCTCGTTGGCTCCGCCGTGCGCCGGCCCCCACAGGCAGGCCACGCCGGCCGCGATCGCCGCGAACGGGTTGGTGCCACTGGAGGCGCACAAGCGCACGGTCGAGGTCGACGCGTTCTGCTCGTGATCGGCATGCAGGATGAAGATGCGGTCCATCGCGCGTACCAGCACGTCGTTCGGCTTGTAGTCCTCGCACGGCGTGGCGAACATCATGCGCATGAAGTTGCCGGCGTACGACAGGTCATTGCGCGGGTACATGTACGGCTGGCCGACCGAGTACTTGTATGCCATCGCCACCAGCGTCGGCATCTTGGCGATCAGCCGTACGGCCGAGATATCCCGCTGGTTCGCGTCGTGCAGGTTGATCGAGTCCGGATAGAACGCGCTCAGCGCGCCGACGAGGCCGGTCATCACCGCCATCGGATGCGCGTCGCGCCGGAATCCGCGCAGGAAGAACTGCATCTGCTCGTTGACCATCGTGTGCTTGGTCACGCGAGCGGTGAATTCGGCTTTCTGCGTGGCGTTCGGCAGTTCGCCGTACAGCAGCAGGTGACACACCTCGAGGAAGTCGCACTGGGTGGCAAGCTGGTCGATCGGATAACCGCGATACAGCAGTTCCCCCTTGTCGCCGTCGATGTAGGTGATCGTCGAATTGCATGACGCGGTCGACAGGAAGCCCGGGTCGTAGGTGAACTTCCCGGTCTTGCCGTACAGCTGCCGTATGTCGATCACGTCGGGTCCGATCGTGCCCTTGTAGATCGGCAGGTCCAGCGGCGCGGTGCCGTCGGTGAAGGTCAGTGTCGCCTTCTGGTTCGAAGGGGTCAGAGTCATCTTCTTCATCCTCCGGGCTCTGTGCCCGATTGGGTTAAACGGATCGAATGCGCGCCAGCAACGCGCCGACCGCTACGTTATCCAGTGCTGCGTCCGGCTCTTTGCGCGAAAGCAGCAGATCGAGCAATTCCGTGTCTGGAAGTTCCAACAGCCGCTCCAGGGCCGCGCACTGGACCGGGTCCAGCTCGGCCTCGTAACGGTCGAGAAAGCGGGTGATGATCAGGTCGTTCTCGAGCAGGCCGCGCCGCGCCCGCCAGCGCAGCCGGCGGCGCTCGAGGTCCCCGACGCCGGGCACGGCCGCCCTCAGATGGCCCGGCGCGCCAGCATGGTCTTGATCCGTCCGATCGCGGCCGCCGGATTCAGTTCCTTGGGGCAGACATCGGTGCAGTTCATGATCGTATGGCAGCGGAAGAGCCGGTACGGATCATTCAGGTTGTCCAGCCGCTCGGCGGTCGCCTGGTCGCGGCTGTCGACCAGGAACCGGTATGCCTGCAGCAGCCCGGCCGGGCCGACGTACTTGTCCGGGTTCCACCAGAAGCTCGGGCAGGCGGTCGAACAGCACGCGCACAGGATGCATTCGTACAGGCCGTTGAGCTCCTCGCGCTCCTCGGGCGACTGCAGGCGCTCCTTTTCCGGCGGCGGCGTGTCGTTGATCAGGTACGGCTTGATCGAGTGGTACTGCTTGAAGAAATGCGTCATGTCGACGATCAGGTCGCGGATCACCGGCAGGCCGGGCAGCGGCTTCAGGACGATCGGCTGCTTCAGATCGTTCAGGTTGGTGATGCAGGCCAGCCCGTTCTTGCCGTTGATGTTCATCGCGTCTGATCCGCAGACGCCTTCGCGGCAGCTGCGGCGGAACGACACGCTGTCGTCGGCCTCGGCCTTCAGCCGCATCAGTGCATCGAGCAGCATCTTGTCGGTCGGCTGCAGCATGACCTCGATCTTCTGCATGTACGGCTTGACGTCGCGATCGGGATCGAAGCGATAGATCTCGAACTTGACGACGCGGCCGGCGGCGGCGACTGCAGTGGTTTCGGCGGGGGTGCTGGCGGTCATTCGTGGACCTCAGAACGTGCGCTTCTTCGGGACAAAGGTGTCGACGGTCATCGGCTTGGTGTTGACCGGCTTGTAGGCGAGCCGATTGCCGTCGGCGTACCAGAGCGTGTGCTTCAACCAGTTGGCGTCATCACGCTCCGGATAGTCGTCGCGCGCATGCGCGCCACGGCTTTCGGTGCGTGCCGCCGCGGATGTGATCGTCGCCATCGCGGTCTGGACCAGATTGTCCAGTTCGAGCGCCTCGATGCGCGCGGTGTTGAAGACCTTCGATTTGTCCGTGATCGACACCCGCCCCGCGCGCTCGGCGAGTTCCTTCATCCGGACCACGCCTTCGTCGAGCAGCCTGCCGGTGCGGAATACCCCGCAATGGGCCTGCATGTTGCGGCGGATATCGTTGGCAACGTCCTGCGTTCGTTCGCCCCCTCCGCGGGCGTCGAGCGCGGCCAGGCGCGCCAGCGTCGCCTCGCCGGCACCGGCGGCAAGCGGCTTGTTCGCGCGCGGCTCCTTGCGCAGCGTCTCGACGATGTGGTTGCCGGCGGAGCGCCCGAACACCACCAGGTCGAGCAGCGAGTTGGTACCGAGCCGGTTGGCGCCGTGCACGCTGACGCAAGAGCATTCGCCGATCGCATACAGGCCGTTGACGACCACCTTCGGATCGCCGCCCTTCGGCGCCACCACCTGCCCGTGATAGTTCGCCGGGATGCCGCCCATCTGATAGTGGAGCGTCGGCACCACCGGGATCGGCTCCTTGATCGGATCGACGTTGGCGAACTTGATCGAGATGTCGCGGATGCCCGGCAGCCGTTTCATGATCGTCTCGGCACCGAGGTGGTCGAGCTTCAGCAGCACATGGTCCCTGTGCTCGCCGCAGCCGCGCCCCTCCTTGATCTCCTGATCCATCGAGCGCGACACGAAATCGCGCGGTGCCAGGTCTTTCAGCGTCGGCGCGTAGCGTTCCATGAAGCGCTCGCCGTTGCAGTTCAGCAGGATCCCGCCCTCGCCCCGCACGCCTTCGGTGATCAGCACGCCCGCGCCGGCCACGCCGGTCGGGTGAAACTGCCAGAACTCCAGGTCCTCCAGCGGCAGGCCTGCGCGCGCCACCAGCCCCAGGCCATCGCCGGTGTTGATGAAGGCATTGGTCGATGCGGCGAAGATGCGCCCGGCACCACCGGTGGCGAGCACGGTCACCTTGCCTTCGAAGATCATCGGCTCGCCGGTCTCCATCTCCAGCGCGATCACGCCAACGCAGTCGCCGTCGGCGTCCATGATCAGGTCGAGCGCCATCCACTCGACGAAGAACTGCGTGCGCGCCGCGACGTTGCGCTGGTACAGCGTGTGCAGCAACGCGTGCCCAGTGCGATCGGCCGCCG
>JBAIYN010000308.1:0-2245 GCA_037915775.1 Burkholderiales bacterium
CGCCGTCGCGAAGCGAGAGGCGAGGGTCGAACTCGAACGCAGGCAGCGCTTCACGGAGTCTGTAGCGCAGGCCATCCTCAGCATCCACGCCTGCCTCGCCCCCAACGGCGCCGACGCAGCAGCCACATCCTGGGACCCCGAAACGGCTGACACCTTCAAAGACATCCCTCTACAGGCCCGCAGGTTCACGGCCAAAGGAATCCGCGAAGCCGCGCAGCTACTCACTGAGCTTGCCCAGCACGCCAACTCGCAGGAAGGAAGGACCCTGTGAGGCGTAAGGACGCGCAGCTGGCGAAAGTCATCGCCGCCGCCTACGAACGCGTCATCAGACGCAACAAAGGATCTGCTACCAAGTCCCAAGTCCGAGAGGAGGGACGTGACGAGATCGCCAATATCGTAGCCGGCACAGACTACATCGAGGAGATCCTAGACGCCCTCGTCGAAAAAGAAGACCGGCGCCGCATCGCACAAGGCAACGACGCACAACTCGACCTCCTCTCCGGCGAAGAACGCGCATTCGAAGGCATGTGGGCACTAGGCGACGGCCGCCGCGTACAGAAGAAGTACGTCGTAGAAGACGACTACATCCGCCACCTTCAGGTCAAGGGCAAGGCGAATGCTGACAGTAATAAGGCTTGGAAGAAGGACCAAAGGGAGGCAGAAGCACTGCTGCCCCTGATGCGAGGCGGGAAAGTGACCTTGCCGGAAGCCGTCACCAAGTGGCGTCAGGAGAACGGCAAGCAATGACCGACTACGCCGAGTATCTCCAGTCCCCCGAATGGGCGCAGATACGCGCCCGGGTACTCGCGCGAGACGACTACCGCTGCCAAGACTGTGGCCGAGGGTGCGACCTCCACGTCCATCACCTGACCTACGAAGACGTGGGATCCGAACACCACTGGCAGCTAATCACGTTATGCGAGACATGCCACTTCGACCGCCATGCGAACAGCTTCCAACGCGCTTGGAACGGCGCGACGTGGGACGAACGCGGCAGCGCTACAGAATGGCGGAACCGCAACTGGACCAAGACGCACGATTGGGAGGAGTCCTTCTACGCCGAGGCGTTGCACGGAGACTTTGGCGGCGATGACCGTGCCGACGCAGCCTGGCTTTCCGAACTTATTGACCGGGACACGTGATATGGCCCGTATCCGCAGCATCAAACCGGAAGCCTTTCACAGCGAGTCATTGTCACAATGCAGCGTCGAAGCCGAACGCACATTCTGGGGCATGTCGACGTTGGCCGACGATCAGGGCCGCCTCAGAGACCAGCCGGCCGTGATCAACGGGGCTCTGTGGTGTCTCCGTCCACAGCACACGGCCGAAGCTGTGGACGACGAGATTGATCAGCTGGTGACGGCTGGGGTGCTCTGCCGGTACGTCGTAGACGGCAAACACCTGATCCACTTCCCGTCGTGGAAGGAACATCAAAAAGTCAATCGGCCGGGAAAGTCCAGGTTAGCGGCCTGCCCACGCCACGGCGAAGATCCAGACAGCGACGGCACCCACGCGGATGTCACTGAGCCCTCAGTGAGTACTCACGGAGATGACACGGAGCACTCATGGACGGATCTAGGACCTAGGAACAGGGATCAGGGATCCCGCGCGCCAGCACTGCGTGCTGTGGACGCGCCCGGCCCCTCACCACCCAACCGACGTCGCCAAACAATCGCCCAAAGAAACGCCGACCTACTAAAAACACATACCCCCGACCCCACCAGATTCGGAATCGCACCATGAACCCCCACGAAACCCAAGAACTACTCCAACTCGTCACCGCCCTATGGCCACGCCACCCAATCACCCAAGACACCGCCGACGCCTGGGCAATCGCACTCACCCCCGTCAACGCCGAAATAGCAAAACGCGCGGTCATCGCACACAGCCAATCCGAAGCCGGCTGCTGGCCACCCGCAATCGCCGACATCACCGCCGCCATGCGCGCCAAACAACGAGAAACCACACCCGTCAGCGAAACACTCGCAGCCATCCACGCCGCCGATTTGGCCGCAGCCCGCGACCGCCAACAGCAAAAACGGCGCACCGCTGAAGCAATGGCCCGGCTCGGCCCACTCGACTGGACCCGAGCACTCGACGACGACAAAACACAGTTGGTCGCCGAGTTTGGCCATGAGCATATTCCCACCCCGCTCATCGCCAAACGAGCCTGCGACCTCGCCGACATCCAAGCCGAACAATGAACCGCGACGAACAATGGCCGCGACAATGGCTGATCGACACG
>JBAIYN010000502.1:0-2776 GCA_037915775.1 Burkholderiales bacterium
CGAGCATCGCGTTCATCAGCCCCGGGCCGAGGATGGCGACGATCACGATCGCCAGCAGCAGGCTCGGCAGCGCCAGGATGATGTCCATCAGTCGCATGATCGCGATCTCGGTCACGCCGCGGAAGAAACCCGCGACCAGCCCGAGCGCGATGCCGCAGGCGATCGACAGCGCCACCACCGCGATGCCGATCAGCAGCGATAGCCGCGCGCCGTGGATCAGCCGCGACAGGATGTCGCGCCCGATCGCATCGGTGCCGAGCGGATACGCCCACGATCCGCCCGCCTGCCAAGCGGGCGGCTTCAGGAACACCGCGTTGTTGGTGAGGTCGGGCGGATACGGCGCCAGCACGTTCGCAGCCGCGGCGAGCAGCAGCACGCCGACGACGATCGCCAGCCCGATGACCGCGCCGCGGTTGGCGCTGAAGTAGCCCCAGAACTCGCGCAGCGGCCCAGGTGGCGCGACCGCGTCGGCAGATGCAGGCAAAGTCTCGCTCGCCATGTCGCCTCAGGAATGCCGGATGCGCGGGTTGATCACGCCGTAGGCGACGTCGACCAGCAGATTGACCGCCATCACCACGGTGCCGAGCAGCAGCAGCCCGCCCTGCAGCACCGGATAGTCGCGGCGGTTGATCGCCTCGATCATCCATTTGCCCACGCCCGGCCACGAGAAGATCGTCTCGGTCAGGATCGCGCCGGTGAAAAGCACGCCGATCTGCAGGCCGATCACCGTGACCACCGGAATCAGCGCGTTGCGGAATGCGTGCAGGCCGATCACGCGGAACTTCGACAGGCCCTTGGCGCGCGCGGTGCGGATGTAGTCCTCGCCGAGCACCTCGAGCATCGACGAGCGCGTCATGCGCGCGATGATCGCGAGCGGCACGGTGCCCAGCACGATCACCGGCAGCACGAGGTGCGACAGCGCCGAGCGGAATGCGCCCTTCTCGCCCGACAGCAGCGCGTCGATGGTCAGGAATCCGGTGACCGGCTCGATGTAGTACTTGACGTCGATGCGGCCCGACACCGGCGTCCAGCCGAGCTGCACCGAGAACAGCAGGATCAGCAGCAGGCCCCACCAGAAGATCGGCATCGAATAGCCGGTCAGCGACGCGCCCATCACGCCGTGGTCGAAGAACGAGTTGCGGCGCACCGCTGCGACCATCCCGGCCGGGATGCCGACGACGAGGGCGAACACGATCGCGCCGAGCGCGAGTTCGACCGTGGCCGGGAACAGCGACGCGAACTCGCGCACGACCGGCGTCTGCGTGATCATCGACTTGCCGAGGTCGCCGCGCATCACGCGCCCCACGTAGATCGCGTACTGCACCAGCACCGGGCGGTCGAGGCCATACTCCTTGCGCAGCGCTTCGTGGCGCACCGGGTCGATGCCGCGTTCGCCCGCCATCGTCTCGATCGGGTCGCCCGGAACCAGGCGGATCAGAAAAAACGCGAGCAGCGTCATCCCGAGGAAGGTCGGGATCACCAGCGACAGACGGGTCAGGATGAAGCGCAGCACGGCAGGTGGGCGACGGCGATCCGCGGATCGGTCGCAGCAGCCGGGATTTCACGACGAATCTTCATCGTGCACGACCCGCCCGATCCCTGAGCGGCGCCAAAGATAGGCGCGCACGCCGGCCGATGCAAGCCGGCTCGCCGCACGCGTGGGCCCGATCCCGCGGCCATCGATCCGCCTGCCCGATCGCCGTTCAGTCCCGCAGCGCGAGCCGCAGCGGCTGATGGTCCGACGCGTCGGTCGCGGTGTCGATCTCGACCGTCGCGATGCGCAGCGCCACGTCCGGCGTCACCGCGAAGTAGTCGCGGCAATGGCCGCCCATCGGCCATTGCCGGCGATCGAACAGCCCGGTGCTCGGCGGGTGCGGCTCGTCGCCGCGCGCCGTGCGCCACGCGTCGATCAACGGAGGACGGAACAGCTGCCGATATTCGTCTTCGTGCGGCAGGAAATTCAGGTCGCCGCACAGCACCAGCGCGGCCGGGCGTGGCACCGGATCGTAGGGGCTCGCCGCCGCCTTCGACGGCTGCGCCTCGTTGTCGGCGACCTCGGCCTGCAGCGCGTGCAGGCGCTCGATCTGCGCGGCGCGATGCGTGGCCGAGAAATACTCGAGATGGGTGGTCATCACGCGCAGCGGTCCCGCAGGTGTATCGATCACGACCTCGATCGCCTGGCGCTGCATGTGCTTGATCCCCGCCTGCGCGGGGCGCGGCAGCAGGTGACGAAAGACCTGCAGCACCGGCAGCCGCGACAACAGCAGGTTGCCGAACTGGCGCCGCGTGCCGCCGGCCCCGCTGCGGTCCGGGCCGGCACCGAAGAAGGCGACGTGCTGCGGGAAGAGCGCCTGCAGTTGGGCGACCTGGTCGGCGCCGCCGGCGATCGCCGGATCGTTGCGCGAGACTTCCTGGAAGCACAGCACGTCGCTGTCGCCCATTGCCTGCGCCACGCGCGCGATGCGCGCGAGGTCGATCACGCCGTCGCAGCCCGTGCCGCACTGAATGTTCCAGGTGAGGATCGCGGTCATGTCGTGTCCTACTTGATCCCGGCCTGCATGAACGACTGGATGAACTGGCGCTGAAACAGCAGGAACGCGACCAGCAGCGGCGCTACCGCCATGATCGTGCCGGCGCTGATCACCGCCCAGTCCACGCCCGATTCGGGCGCGCCGAAGATCGCCAGCCCGACGGTCAGCGGACGCGTGTGCACGGAATTGGTGATCACCAGCGGCCACAGGAAGTTGTTCCAGTGGTAGCTGACCGACACCAGTCC
>JBAIYN010000699.1:0-1969 GCA_037915775.1 Burkholderiales bacterium
TCGGCTTCGCGCAGCAGGCGGATCAGTTCGTCGCGGCTCAGGTCGTCGTAGCTGGGCATCAGCGAGTCTCTAATTCTTCTGGTCCCCAGAGGGTCCGCATAACGCTACCACCTCGGAACGCCGCAAAACAAAGCAGGTCGATGACAAAACGCAGGCTTCAGCTACTCGGCGCCCGGCAGCCATGCGGACTCGCCTTTCCGCGCAAGCTTGCATGATCCGATCCACGCGGCGGATCAGGGACTACCCCAATCGGCTGCAAATGCAGCGCCGCCCCGCTTCGGCTCGGCCGCGGGAGGATAGCGACGCCGGCGGCGCCGAATTCAAGGCGCACGGTGCGGCTTCGACATCGGCCGCAGCGCCAGTCCCGCCAGAGTCAGCGCACAGAACACGGCGCCGGTATAGAAGGTGAACGCAGCGCCGAGACGATCCCACATCAGACCGGCGAGGGCGCTGGCGGCGAGCATCGCGATTCCGCTGACGAGGTTGAAGCAGCCGTACGCGGTGCCGCGCAGATCCTCGGGCGCGACGTCGGCGATCATCGTTGCCAGCAGCCCCTGCGTCATGCCCAGGTGCAGGCCCCACAGCATCACGCCGACGAGCACGACGCTCCAGTGGTTTCCGGAAGCGAGCACGAGGTCGGCGGCAATCAGCACCAGCAAGCCGAGCATCAGCAGCTTGCCGTGATTCATGCGGTCGGACAGGTGTCCGAACGGATACGCGGACAGCGCGTACACGACGTTCATCGCCACCATCACCAGCGGCACCCATGCGACCGGCATGCCTCCCTGCTGCGCGCGCAACACGAGGAACGCCTCGGAAAAGCGCGCCAGCGTGAAGAGCGCGCCGATCGCGACGACGAACCAGTAGGCGCGCGGCAGGCGCCCGAGGTTGTCGCGCCGGATCGGGTTGCCGCGCCTGGATTCGCTCGCATGGCGCGCCGGTTCTTGCACGCCGAAGATCAGCAGCGCGACGCTGAGCAGGCCCGGTATCACGGCGACCCAGAACACCGCGCGGAAATCGTCCGCCCACAGCAACATCAGCCCCACCGCGGACAGGGGTCCGACGAACGCGCCCACCGTATCGAGCGACTGCCGCAGGCCGAAGGCCGCGCCGCGGATCTCCGGCGGCGCGAGGTCGGCGACCAGCGCATCGCGCGGCGCGCCGCGGATGCCCTTGCCGATGCGGTCGGTCACGCGCGCGGTCAGGATCACCGTGAGGCTCGACGAGATCGCGAACAGCGGCTTGGTGAATGCACCGAGTGCGTAGCCGATCACCGCAAGCAGCTTGCGCTTGCCCAGGTAGTCGGACAGCGCGCCCGAGAAGACCTTGACGATCAGCGCGGTGGCCTCGGCCGCTCCCTCGATCAGTCCGACCGCGAACGCGCTGGCGCCGAGCACCGACACCATGAACATCGGCAGCAGGCTGTGGATCATCTCGGAAGAGATGTCCATCAGCAGGCTGACGAAGCCCAGCGCCCAGATGGCGGCGGGGATACGGGGTCTTGCGGCGAATTGTCGAATCACGGGTCCCGGTGCGAATGACGTCGGATCACGGCGCTCGCGTCGGTCGATCGCCGGCAACGCGCGCCGTCAGCCGAATCTTCCCAGAATGAAACCGAGCACGACACCCGCGCAGGCCGCGATGATGGCAATGACCCACGAAGGCAGTCCGGCGGATACCGGTGGTCTGGCTTCTTCTGGTGCGACCACGATTGCCGCTGGCGCCGCCACCGCAGCGACCGCCGCAGTCGCGGCGGGCACCGGCGCACCGAGGCGCCCGGCAAACGCGACGAAGAAATCATCGGCGTTCTTCTTGGCGACCGACTCCACCAGGCGGCTGCCGATGCTGGCGAGCTTGCCGCCGATCTCGGCCTGCGCCTCGTAGCGCAGCAGCGTGGCCTGGGCGTCCTCGCTGAGCATCACGCGCGCCTTCATCTTCGCGAATCCGGCTGCGCCGCCCTGGCCCTGAC
>JBAIYN010000521.1:0-5295 GCA_037915775.1 Burkholderiales bacterium
GAAACGCGTCATCGACACGCCGTGCTGCGCGAGCGGCGTGAGCATGTGATAAACCGCGCCGGCTTTGTTCGGCACCGACAGAATCAGGGACGTCTTGTCGCGACCGGTCGGCGTCGTGGTCTGCCGGCCAAGCACGACGAAGCGGGTGCGATTGCCCGGGTCGTCCTGCACGTGCACTGCGACCGCGCGCAGGCCATAGCGCTCCGCCGCGGACTCGCCGGCGATCGCAGCGACGGTCGCGTCCTCGGCCGCCATCCGCGCCGCCTCCGCGTTGCTGGCGACGCTCAGGCGGGGCACGGCGGGGTAGTGCTGGTTGAGCCAGCTCACGCACTGCGCCAGCGCCTGCGCATGAGCCGCGATGCGCGTGACGCCATCCATGGTTCCGCTCTTCGTCATCAGGTTGTGATGCACCGGCAGCGATACCTCGGCGATGATCGACAGCGGGGTAGCAAGCAGCAGGTCGAGCGTGCGCGTGATCGAGCCTTCGGTGGAATTCTCCACCGGCACGATGCCGTAATCGGTGCTGCCCGCCTCCACATCGCGCATCACCTCATCAATCGAGCCGCATGGCGATGCGACGACACTGGCGCCGAACTGCTTGCGCAACGCGATTTCGGAGAACGTGCCGGGCGGGCCCAGATAGGCAACCGTGATCGGGCGCTCCAGCGCACGGCAGGCCGCGATCACCTCGCGATAGATCGCCTGCACGGTGACCGGCGCCAGCGGTCCATCGCTCAGGCCGCCGACCTTGCCGAGCACCTGCGCCTCCCGCTCGGGCCGATACACCGGGGCGTTGTGCTCCTGCTTGACGCGGCCGACTTCGGCGGCGAGCCGCGCCCGCTCGTTCAACAGCTCGACGAGCTTGCGATCGACCGCATCGATCGCATCGCGCAGCGGTTTGAGCCGTTCGTCCATGCTTCAGCGATCAGGCGGCGGACTCGCCGCCGGCGTCGATGTTGTCCGCCGGGCCGTTGCCGCTGTCGGCATCACTCTCGAGGATGCGCTGCAGGCCGGCGAGCTTGGTTCCCTCGTCCAGCGCGATCAGCGTGACGCCCTGCGTGGCGCGGCCCATCTCGCGGATTTCGGCCACGCGCGTGCGGATCAGCACGCCGCCGGTGGTGATCAGCATGATCTCGTCGTCGGGCCTGACCAGGGTCGCTGCGACCACCTTGCCATTGCGTTCGCTGGTGGCGATCGCGATCATCCCCTTTGTTCCGCGGCCGTGGCGCGTGTATTCGACGATCGGCGTGCGCTTGCCGAAGCCGTTCTCGGTCGCGGTCAGCACGCTCTGCTGCTCGTCCTCGGCCACCAGCAGCGCAATCACCGACTGGCCGTCGTCGAGCTGCATGCCGCGTACCCCGCGCGCCTGCCGCCCCATCGGGCGCACATCGTTTTCGTCGAAGCGCACCGCCTTGCCCGCGTCGGAGAACAGCATCACATCGTGCTGGCCGTCCGTGATCGCGGCGCCGATCAGGTAGTCGCCGGCGTCCAGATCGCACGCGATGATGCCGGCCTTGCGCGGGTTGGCGAACTCGGTGAGGTCGGTCTTCTTGACCGTGCCGTTGGCGGTCGCCATGAAGACGAAGTGCGCCGCGTCGAAATGCTTGACCGGGAGCACCACGGTGATCTTCTCGTCCTCGGCGAGCGGAAACATGTTGACGATCGGCTTGCCGCGCGAGGTGCGCGTGCCCTGCGGCACTTCCCACACCTTCAGCCAGTACAGGCGCCCGCGGTTCGAGAAGCACAGGATGGTGTCGTGCGTATGCGCGATGAAGAGCTGGTCGATCCAGTCGTCCTCGCGCGTCGCGGCGGCCTGCTTGCCGCGCCCGCCCCGCTTCTGGGCGCGGTAGTCCGTCAGCGGCTGGCTCTTGATATAGCCGGTGTGCGACAGCGTGACGACCATGTCCTGCGGCGTGATCAGGTCGGCGGTCTGCAGGTCTTCGGCCGTGCGCACGATCTGCGAGCGACGCGCATCGCCGAATTCCTGCTTCAGCTGCTCGAGCTCGTCGCGGATGATCGACGTGATCCGCTCCGGCGTGGCGAGAATGTCGAGCAGATCGGCGATCAGATCCATCACCTCGCGATATTCGCTGACGATCTTGTCCTGCTCCAGGCCGGTCAGCCGCTGCAGTCGCATCTGCAGGATCTGCTCGGCCTGGGTTTCGGACAGCCGATACATGCCGTCGGGCTGCAGGCCGAACTGCGGCTCCAGCGACTGCGGGCGATAGGCCTCGCGGTCGTCGCCCGCGCGCACCAGCATTTCGCGCACGAGTGCCGAGTCCCACGCTCGCGCCATCAACGCACTCTTCGCCACCGGCGGCGTTGGCGCTGCCTTGATCAGCGCGATGAATTCGTCGATGTTCGCCAGCGCCACCGCGAGTCCCTCGAGCACGTGGCCGCGGTCGCGCGCTTCGCGCAGCTCGAACACCGTGCGTCGGGTGACCACCTCGCGCCGGTGCGAGAGAAACGCCTCCAGCATCTGCTTCAGGTTGAGCAGCCGCGGCTGTCCGTCGACCAGCGCGACCAGGTTCATGCCGAACGTGTCCTGCAGCTGGGTCTGCTTGAACAGGTTGTTCAGCACGACCTCGGGCAGTTCGGCACGCTTCAGCTCGATCACCACCCGCATGCCGCTCTTGTCGGACTCGTCGCGTATGTCCGAGATCCCCTCGAGCTTCTTGTCGTTGACCAGTTCGGCCATGCGCTCGAGGAGCACGCGCTTGTTGACCTGGTACGGCAGTTCGTCGACGATGATCGAGGAGCGCGCGCCCTTGTCGAGCTCCTCGAAATGCGTCCGGGCGCGCATCACCACACGGCCGCGGCCGGTGCGATAGCCCTCGCGCACGCCGTCGAGGCCATAGATGACCCCCGCGGTCGGAAAGTCCGGCGCCGGAACGAGCTCGATCAGTTCTTCGATCGAGGCTTCCGGCGACCGCAGCAGCAGCAGGCAGCCGTCGACGATCTCGTTCAGATTGTGCGGCGGGATGTTGGTCGCCATGCCCACCGCGATCCCGGCCGAGCCGTTGATCAGCAGGTTCGGCACCCGCGCCGGCAGGACCGTCGGTTCCTGCTCCTTGCCGTCGTAATTGGGCTGGAAGTCGACCGTTTCCTTGTCGATGTCCGCCAGCAGCAGCGCCGAGATCTTCTCGAGCCGGCACTCGGTGTACCGCATCGCCGCCGCATTGTCGCCGTCGATCGAGCCGAAGTTGCCCTGGCCGTCGATCAGCGTGTAGCGCAGCGAGAATTCCTGCGCCATCCGCACCAGCGCGTCGTAGATCGCCGCGTCGCCGTGCGGATGGAACTTGCCCATCACGTCGCCGACGATGCGCGCGCACTTCACGTACGGCCGGTTCCATACGTTGTTCGCCTCCTGCATCGCGTACAGCACGCGGCGATGCACCGGCTTCAGGCCGTCGCGCACGTCGGGCAGCGCGCGGCCGACGATCACGCTCATCGCGTAATCGAGATAGGACCGCCGCATCTCCTCTTCGAGCGAGACCGGCAGCGTTTCCTTGGCGAATTGATCCATCAGCGGGGGTACCGGGCCGCGCCTGGCGAACTACTCGGCGCGACGCGCAGACAGGCGGCGGACGAGTCCGTCCGCCTGCATTTCAAGGTTGAGTTCGAAGCGCGAAGTTTATCAGCGCATACCCGTATTCCCGCTTCGCGTGGCACACTGCGCGCCGGTCCGCCCCGAGTGCGGAACCGCGCCCGAGCCCGAAGACCGATGACGCCCGTCGAATCCCTGATCGAGTGCCGCTGGGTCGTGCCGGTGATTCCGCGCGGCGTGCTCGAAGACCACGCAATCGCGATCGATCAGGGGCGCATCGTCGCGCTGCTGCCAAGCGCCGACGCCCGCCGCCTGTACGCGCCGACGCGACGGGTCGAACTGCCGACGCACGTCGTCACACCCGGCCTCATCAATGCGCACACGCACGCCGCTATGGCCCTGTTGCGCGGAGTCGGCGACGATCTGCCGTTGATGCGCTGGCTGACCGAGCGCATCTGGCCGATCGAAAGAGCGCTCGTATCGGACGAATTCGTCTACGACGGCACCCGGCTCGCCGCCCTCGAAATGCTGCGCTCCGGCGTGACCTGCTGCTCCGACATGTACTTCTTTCCGGAGGCCAGTGCGCGCGCGCTGCGCGAGGTCGGCATGCGCGCGGTGGTCGGCATCATCGCGATCGAGTTTGCCAGCGCCTACGCCAGCGATGCGGAAGACTATCTGCGCAAGGGGGTCGCGGTACGCGATGCGCTGCGCGGCGATCCCTTGACCAGCTTCACGCTGGCGCCGCACGCTCCGTACACGGTGTCCGATGCCACCTTCGAGCGCATCGCGATGCTGGCCGAGGAACTCGACCTGCCGGTACACGTGCACGTACACGAAACCCGGCATGAGATCGAGGAGTCCCTGGCCCAGCATCACGCGCGACCGCTGGCACGGCTCGACCGGCTCGGGCTGGTGTCGGAGCGGCTGATCGCCGTGCACGCCGTGCATCTGGCGGAAGCAGAAATCGCGCTGCTGGCCCGGCGAGGCGCATCGGTTGCGCACTGCCCGGCCTCGAACCTCAAGCTCGCCAGCGGCACGGCGCCCACCGCCGCGCTACTGAAGGCCGGCGTCAACGTAGCGATCGGCACGGATGGCGCCGCCAGCAACAACCGCCTCGATCTGCTGGGAGAGACGCGGCTGGCGGCGCTGCTTGCGAAGGCAGCAGCCGATGACGCGGCCGCCATGCCCGCGGTGAGCGCGCTTGAGTGCGCGACTATCGGCGGCGCGCGCGCGCTTGGCCTCGACCGAGTCGTCGGCTCGCTCGAGATCGGCAAACAGGCGGATCTGGCGGCGTTCGATCTCAGCGCACCCGAGGATCAGCCCTGTTTTGAGCCAATCTCTCACCTCGTCTATGCCACTGACCGCAACGCGGTAACCGATGTATGGGTTGGTGGTCGCCATGTTGTGCGCGCGCGACAAGTGGTCACGCAAGCAGGAGACGCGCTTTCGAGCGCGGTCTTGGCCCGAATTCCTGCGTGGCACAATAGATGTCGGCAGCTTTTGAAGTAGCCGGAGGCCCGCAATCGGCAGGATCGCTTGCGGCGCGGTTCGGGCGGAAGTTGCGTTTTGACGCCTTCCCGCGCACGATCCGGTGCAGAATTCTGCGTACTCGAGTGAGGAGAATCATGAAGAAATCCGCGAAACTCGGTTGCCTCATCGCTGCGACGATGGTGACCGTGTCCGGCGCCGCCCTTGCGCAGAGCAAGGACATCAACGGTCAAGCCAATGCGCCGGCTTATGCAATCGAT
>JBAIYN010000211.1:0-1604 GCA_037915775.1 Burkholderiales bacterium
TTGCAATGACGCCTGACTGCGACCTCTGCACGAACGACGGCGGCACTCTCGTACTGCGCTCGCCCGACCTGCGCATCGTGCTGGTCGACGACGCCGATCACCCGGGCTTCTGCCGCGTGATCTGGAACGCGCACGTCAAGGAGATGACGGACCTCGAGCCGGCGCAGATGGCGCGCTTCATGGGCGCCGTGTTCGCCGTCGAGGACGCCCTGCGCACTGTCCTTGCGCCCGACAAGATCAACCTCGCCAGCCTCGGCAACATGACGCCGCACCTGCACTGGCACGTGATCCCGCGCTTTGCGACCGACGCGCACTTTCCCAATCCCATCTGGGGCGTGCGTCAGCGCGAGGAGGCCGACGACGCGCGCGAGGCGCGGCGACTCAGGCTGCCGCAACTGGCTGAGGAGATCCGCAGCCGGTTGCCTGCGGCTGCCGCCTAGCCGGCGATCACGGACCGGGGCAGGGCAACAGATCCTGCTTGCGGCCTTCGCGCATCAGTCGCTCCAGCTCGTCCACGCGTCGCAAGAGCTGCTGCCGGTCGACATCGCTGCGCGTCTCGTTCAGGTAGCTTGTCTCGATCGTCTTCTGCTCACAGGCGCCCTGCAACGCGCACATCGTTTCGCTGAAGAACAGGTCGGTGCGATAGCAGTCGTTCAAGCGGCAGGTGGCAAGGATCCAGGCGATGTGGTCCTCGGTCGCCCGGTCGCCGGCATCGCAGGCGCGCCGCGCTCGCAGCATCACCATGTATCCATCGAACAGCGCGAGCGGGTCGCCCGATTCGACGATCGCGCGCGCCAGCGCCTGGGTTGTCGCCTTGTCGACCTCGCCCGCGATGTCGAAGCCCAGCGCGCGCGCACCGACGTGGCCGGCTGCCGCCGCCTGCCGCAGCAGGGCATCGGCTTCACGCTGCACGTCCGGATTGGGGCGCAGGAAGCCCGCGCAGGCGGTGGTCCAGCGCTCGAGCGCCGCCTCGCGGACCGCGCGATCGCTCACGTTCCGCTCGGACCAGAACTGGCGCAGGTTGTACGCAAGATCATTGCCGTCGCGCATGTTGCTCATCACCCGACCGCACTCGTGAAACGCGCGATAGGCGAGGTACTGCGCTTCGGGCTCGGGGCGGTCCTTGAGCAGCGCGAAACGGGCTGCGCGGTCGTGCAGGCTGAAGTACTTGCGCTTCAGGTCGTCCAACGTGGGCGGTACCGTCGGCGGCGCGGAGGTCGATTCACCGCGCGCAAAGGGCGGCGCGGTGACGGTGTCCGCCGGCGTCATTGCGACGGGTGCAGAACCGGACGCTGATGTTGGCAGTTGGCGCGACGCGAACATCCAGACAAGCACCCCGAGTGCAAACGCCGCAGCCGTGACCGCCAGTAGCCAGCGCCGGCGCATCTCAGCTCGCGCAGGCGCTGAACTTCGCTGTCGCAAACTCCTTCTGCAGCGCCTGCAGCTTGTCCACCGCGGCAGCATCGAGCGCCTTGATGGTGAAGCGCGTGCCCTGCAGCGCCGGCGGCTTGTCGCCCACGCGCGCGCCCTTGACGCCGCGCTTCTCGAGATCGGCGAGGAAGGACTTGGCGAGTTCGGCGTCCTTGAACGAGGCCAGCGCGATG
>JBAIYN010000221.1:0-2759 GCA_037915775.1 Burkholderiales bacterium
TTTTGAAAATAGTAGGTCGCGAGGAGCGCTACGACCACTTCCGACCCATGCTGTGTGAAAACGCGAGAACTTCGCGTGGCGCTCTGAACTCGACCTCTCAGATCGCTCTGTATTCGACGATCGGCACTTCGGGAATGGTAAAAGGACCCCCGAAATCGTCTTCAGCGAGACTTTTAACACAGCCTCGACCCGTTCCAGACGGTCGCGATATCCGGAGCAAACGACTGCATGACCCCAACGTGTAGACGATCACAACGCATTGACCATCTCGATCATGCTGGACGGACCACGTTTCGAAGTCAGTGGGTTCAGCATTTCAACGCTGTGGCTTTCGGTGCACCGATCCCGGTTGCATGATCGAATCGATCAAGACCGCAGGATCCTTCACAGACCTGAGTTGCCCGTACGGCGACCCCGGCGTTGCGGCCGCGCCGGTCGCGGTGTTAGCGTGCCCGGCCGATCGCTGATCGATCGCCGCTGCGCCACGAAGTGAATTCGACTTCCGCCACCAAGCTCGATCGCATGCTCGATGCGATCGGCACGGCGACCATGTGGCTGGTACTGCCGCTGTCGCTGCTGCTGTTCCTCCAATGGCCGCTGCGCGACCTCGTGCAGGCGTATTCGCGCGAAGCGAACGATGCGGCCCAGATCCTGTTTGCGCTTTACGTGAGCGTGGCAATCAGCGCCGCCACGCGCGCGCGCACGCATCTCGCGGCCGATGTGCTCGCGCACCGGTTTTCGGCGGCCTGGCGCGCGCGCCTCGAGCGCGCTGGCGCCCTGCTGGTGCTGCTGCCGTGGTCGATCTACGTGATCTGGACCGGTGTGCCGATTGCGTGGCAATCGGTGACCGTATTCGAGGCGTTCGGCGAGACACTGAATCCGGGCTACTACCTGATCAAACTGGCGGTGATCCTGATGGCCGTGCTGGTCGCGCTGCAGGCGCTGCTGACGGGGTTGCGCGGCAAGGCGACGGACGTGAACTGATGGCAGGACGCTGATGGCCACGGCCGGGCTGTGGATGCTGCTGGTGGTCGCCGCAATGATGATCGCCACCGGCTTGCCGGCATGGCTGCTTCTGATCGCCGTGGCCATCGTGGCGGCGGCGCTGGGTGTCGCCCTCGGCGCAGTACCCGCGGCGCTGTTCACGGTGTTGCCGACGCGACTGCTGGCGCTGCTCGACAGCGACCTGTTGCAGGCGCTGCCGCTTTACGTGTTCATGGGCGCGCTGCTCAATCGATTGCCGCTGGCGAGCGCGCTGTTTCGCGTCGCGCGCCACGCGCTTGCGCGTACCGGCGCAGGTGCAGCGCTCGCCGGACTCACGCTGGGCGCGCTGCTCGCGCCGATGAACGGGTCGGTCGGCGCGGGCGTGTCGATGTTTTCGCACCTGATTCATCCCCGACTGACGCAGGCCGGCGTGCCCGAAGCGCGCGGCGCCGCGCTGGTGGCGGTGGCGAGCACGCTGGGCGTGGTGATTCCGCCGTCGCTGGTGCTGATCCTGCTGGGCGACGCGATGATGCGCGCCCACACCGAGGCGCTGAACATCAGCCATGCCGCGGTGCGCGTCATCAACGAGCATGACATATTCGTTGGCGCGTTGCCGCCTGCGATCCTGATCGGCCTTCTGTGCATGGCAGTGGCATGGGCGCTGAATCGCACGCCGCAGCGGGCCACGGCGGAGGATGCGGAGGCGCCGCGCGCCGCCGAGTGGTTCACGGCCGCAGTCACCGTCTGCCTGATCGGCGGGCTGCTCGGCGGTGTGACGCTCGGCTACCTGTACGCGGTGGAGGCCGCGGCCTGCGGGGGCGTCGCGCTCGTGCTGTACGCGCTCGGCGCACGCGCGTTGACGTTGGCGCGGATGCTGGCAATCCTGCGCGACACGCTCGTGATCACCGGCGCACTCTTCGCGCTGCTGGTCGGCGCCACGGTGTTCACGCTCGTGCTGCGCGCCTTCGAAACCGACCGCTGGATTGCCGACGCCATCGGCGCGCTCGCGGGCGGACCGCTGGCCGTGCTGGTGGTCGTGCTCGGCGTGATCGCCGCGTGCGCGTTCGTGCTCGACGCGTTCGAGATGATCTTCGTCGTGGTGCCGGTCGTGATGCCGCCGCTGCTGGCGCGGGTGCCGGATGCAACGTGGGTCGCGGTGCTGACGATGCTGATCCTGCAGGCGAGCTTTCTGCTGCCTCCGTTCGGCTATGCGGTGATGATGGTGCGCAACCGGCTCGGCCATCAGGGCCATCGGCTCGAGTTGCGCGCGTTTGCGCGCGCCTGTCTGCCGTATCTGCTGGTGCAGATCACGGTGCTGGCGACTGTCCTTGCCTTCCCGCGGTTGACCGGCCCGGGTCCGGAATCCCTGTCGGCGGCGCCGGCATCGGGGTCGGTGCCGACCGACGCAGAAGTGCAGGAGATGCTGCGCCGTCAGCTCGACGGAGCGCCGGATGAGGATGGCGCGCAGAAATGAGCGTGCCTATCGAGGGCGCGCCGTGGCGATCAGCACCACGCCCGCGCTCGCCAGCAGCAACGCTGCGGCGTGCAGCGCCGTGAACTGCTCGCCGAGGTGCGGCGCATGACCGCCGACTGGGTGCAGCGCTACGGCCATGAGCGCCGGCACAGTGCGCTGGGCTATCTGACGGATCCGCAGACATGGAGGACGTGAGCTGGAGCTGCGGGGGAACACTGGAGAGTTGGATAAGCCGACAACTCGGTTGTGAGGACTGGCAGTGGCTCGTTACATTTGCAGATCAACTTCCTCGCGCGTTCTG
>JBAIYN010000354.1:0-1540 GCA_037915775.1 Burkholderiales bacterium
CGCCACCCAACTGACGCAACTGGCGGGACGTGCGCTCACGCCGGACTACGCCAGCCCGGAGCAGATCCGGGGCGAGCCGCTGACGATCGCCACCGACATCTATTCGCTCGGCGTGCTGCTGTACGAACTGCTGACCGGCGTCAAGCCGTACAGCCTGAAGCTGGCCTCGGCGGCGCAGCTCGAACAGGCGATCGTCGAGGCCGAGCCGGTGCGGCCGAGTGCGGCAGCGGTGACCGAAGCCGCGGCAAAGGCGCGCGCGACCACGCTGCGCAAGCTGCAGCGCGCGCTGGCAGGCGATCTGGACACGATCGTGCTGAAGGCGCTGCGCAAGTCGCCCGATCAGCGCTATGGCACGAGCGGCGCACTCGCGGACGATCTGCAGCGCTATCTCGCGGGCCGCGCCGTGCTCGCACGACCCGACTCGGCCTGGTACCGCGCGCGCAAATGGCTTGCGCGTCACCGGCTCAGCGCAGCGGCGGCGGCGGTCGCTGCCCTCGCCGTGATCAGCGGCAGCGCGGTGGCGCTGTGGCAAGCGCATGTGGCGCGCGAGAAGGCGCAGCTCGCGCAGCGCGAGGCGCTTCGTGCGCAGACGGTGCAGCGTTTCCTGCTCGACATCTTCCGCGCCAACAGCACCGACCAGGCCGATCCGCAGAAGGCGCGCGCGACCACCGCGCGCGAACTGCTCGACATCGGCGCGCGGCGCGCCGCCGACAGCCTGAAGGACGCGCCCGCGGTGCAGGAGGAAGTGCTCGGGACGCTGGCCGACATGTACGCGCAGATGAAGCTGGACGAACAGGCGGCCGCTCTGCAGCGCCAGCGCGTCGCCGCGGTCCGGCGCGCGTACGGCGAGCGCGACGTGCGCGTGGCCGATGCGCTGGTGTCGCTCGCCGCCGATCTCGACAACACCCAGGCCCGTGACGAGATCGGGCGCCTGCTCGACGAGGCGGCAGGCATCCTCGACGCCGCAGGCGATCGGTCGTCTCCCACGCGCGGCGCGCTGCTGATCCAGCGCGCCGAGCTGTACCGCTACGTGTCGCTGGACAAGATGCGCACCGTGGCCGACCAGGCGGTGCAGTTGTTCCGGCAGCATTACCCTGATCACAGCGGCTTGCTGCACGCCTTGAGGCTGGCGGCGCTCTCACGCCTGCTGGTCGGCGACCCGGCTGCAGCGGAACCGCTGCTGCGCGAACTGGTCGACACCATCCCGCAGCGTTTCCCCAATGAGGGCGCATGGCAGACGACGCCGCTCGTGCATCTGGCGGAGACCGAGGAACGGCTTGCCAGGATCGACGAAGCCGAGACCTATTACCGCCGCGCCTGGGAACTGTCCAGGCGCATCAACGGCGAGTTCAACGCCGATGCGCTGCAGACGCAGGCCAAGCTGGGCTACCTGCTGCATCACACGGGCCGCCGGGCCGAGGGCCGGAAGCTGCTGTTCGACGCACTGCACGCACTCGGTCGTGTGCCCGGCAATGACGCGCCGAATACGGTCGGTCTGATCAACATCGCGCTCGGAACTTCCCTGACGCTCGAGGGCCGC
>JBAIYN010000576.1:0-5806 GCA_037915775.1 Burkholderiales bacterium
GCTTCATGCGACGGACGATCCGGCCATCGCAACCCGTCCCGGAAGGATCACGCGATGCTCCGCATTGAACGAAATCACCTGAGCGACGCCAGCGCCGCGCACATCATCACGCCCGCGCAGGCCGAGCACCTGTGGGAGTTCCTGCAGCAGCACGCCGGCGGGCAGCCGGCGCCGGAGCGCGGGCCGCGCTTCACCTTCACCAACGTGCTCTACTACCTGGGCGGCATGCTCGCGATCGGCGCGATGTCGCTGTTCATGACGCTCGGCTGGGAACAGTTCGGCGGCTGGGGCATCTTCTTCATCGCGCTGCTGTATGCCGGCATCGCCTTCAAGCTCGCCGGACGCTTCGAGGCGCAGGGACTCGCGGCGCCGATGGGCATCATGGCCGCACTGATCGTGGTGCTGATTCCGCTGGCGGTCTGGGGCCTGCAGCACGGCCTGGGGTTATGGCCGCCGGGCGGCGCGCGGGACTACCGCGCGTATCACTACTGGATCGACTGGCGCTGGCTGACGCTGGAACTGGCCACGCTGAGCGGAGGCGTGCTGATGCTGTACCGGTACCGCGCGCCTTTCCTGCTGATGCCGGTCGCAGTGACGCTGTGGTACATGAGCATGGACGTCGCCGCGATGCTGATCTACGCGAACGAGGCCGGCTGGTCGGCGGCGGGGTGGGAGTTCCGCAAGTGGTTCTCGATCGCCTTCGGCGCCGTCATGGTGCTGGTCGCGTTCTGGGTCGACCTGCGCTCGCGGCTGACGCGCGATTACGCGTTCTGGCTGTACCTGTTCGGATTGCTGGCGTTCTGGGGCGGGCTCACCTCGCTGAGTTCGGCGCAACTGGCAGGCAAGCTGGTCTACCTGGCGCTCAACCTCGGTCTGGTGCTGATCGGCGCCGTGATCGTGCGGCGCGCGTTCACGGTGTTCGGCGCGATCGGCGTGGGCATCGTGCTGGCCGACATCTCGTGGCGATTCTTCAAGCAATCGTGGCTGTTCCCGATCGTGCTCACGTTGATCGGGCTGGCGATCGTGTTCCTCGGCATCTGGTGGAGCCGCAACGAGCCTCGCATCGCGGCGCTGCTGCAGGCGAAGCTGCCGGCCGATCTGCGCGAACTGATCGTCGCCCGGCGCGCGGCGGCGTGAACGCCGCCGCACTGGCGGCTGCTATTGATGGCGATATGCGGCCTGCCGCGCGTAGACCGCCTGCACCGGCGTCGGCGGGTGATGCGCGCCGAGCATCAGATCGGCATCGGGCACTCCGCGCAGCCAGCGCGCAAACCAGTCGTACGTCGGGTTGAATGGCATCACGTCGCTGTAGCTGTCGGAAGCGATCACGGCCTTGTTTGCAACGTCGTGCAGCACCAGCAGCCGGTTCACGTGCGGACTGCCGGATGCCGTGCGAACGATCAACGGTCTTCCGGGTTCTCCCAGATCGAGTTGCGAATCGACGGTGATCAGCTTCACCGCGGGCGCCGGCGCATCGATGACGGAAGCGAGCGGTTCCGGGGCACGCGCGATCCGCTGCACGACCGGGGCGGCATCGGCGGTGGTCACGATCTGCGCGCCAAGTTCGGCCAGCGCCCGTGCGCCGCCCACGTGGTCATTGTGGAAATGCGAGAGAACGACATGGCTGATCGGCTTCGTCGGTACCTTCTCGCGCAGCTTGGCGATCATCGCCTTCACCGTCGCCGAGGACACCGGGGCGTCGTAGGCGACCACGCGATCCTTCAGTTCGACGAACTGCATCCGGTAATTGCCGTTCTGCGCGCCGCTGACTTCCCAAAGTCCCGGGCGCACCTGCGCGATCTCGAGCGGCCGGTCCTCTCGCAGCGCGTAGCGCGGGTCGATCGCAAAGTCCGCGTCGCCGATCTTCGCGGCCGCGTCGAATTCGGCCCTGGCCAGCCGTATCTTCAGGATCGTGATGCCGCGTCGCTGTACCTGCGCCGATTCCGGCAACACCAGCCCGTCGATCTTCTGCATGCCCACGTAGCTCCAGCGCGTGGTGTCGAGCCCGAGCAGTGGATCGGCCGCCAGCTGCTCGAGTCCGACCACGCGACTGCTTTCGGCGTCGATCGACAGGGTGATCCGGGTGTTCTTGTCGGCGTTGAACGAAATGCGGCGCACCGCGCGGCCGTCGAAGATTGCCGCGCCCTCGTCGCGCAACGTGGCCAGGCGCTCGGTCGCGAGCTTCAGCAGCAAGGGCGGCAGCATCCGGCTGCCGATGCCCGCGGTCTGCTCGCGACCTTCATCGGCGTCGGCCACCGCGGTCCGCGTCATGATCGGCGGAAACGGTTGCGTGAACAGCACGGCGCCGTCCTTGTATACACCGCTGAAGGGGAAGGTGAAGCCGCCGTAGCCGCGCTGGTCGCCGTCGGTGCGAGAGCGGCCCTTGGCCAGATCGATCATCACCGTCGTGTCGAAGTCGCCTTCCTTGATCGACTCCGAAACGGCTTCCGGCCGCGGGCCCTGAATGCCGGTGGAGATGTCGCCGACGAGCTTCAGCCGCGCGGCCTGGAGCTTCTCGATCCGATCAGCGCCGCCGTGCGCTTCGATGCTGCGCGCGAGCACCGCGCGTGCCTGCATGAAGGAACTCTCGAGCGCGCTGCCGGCACGGCCGGTTGACGCGAACAACGCGAAGGCCGCCAGCGCGGCCGCACGCGTGACAAAACGGAAACGATGTTCCATCGACTCCTCCCTGGATGGTCTGCGGCGCGCAGACTAGGAGGAACGTCGAGCGGCCGCGCCCGTCGCGCGACGAAGCCGGCGCCGACGGGTGCGAAGCGGCGCGCAGGCAGGACCGCTGCGCGAATCGGCGCGGCGGCCCGTGCGCTCAGTAACCCGCGGCCAGCCCGTCGCGCCGCGAATCGCTCGCCGCGACGTAGCCGTCGACCGCCGGGTCGCCGAGGCGCCAGATGAATTGGCCGCTGCCGAAGTCCATGTAGCTGTCGGTCAGGTCCGCGACCTGATGGCCGCGCCGGACGAGTTCGCCGTGCAGTTCGGCAGACACCGTGTGCTCGAGGTCGATCTTCAGGCCGGATTCCCACTTCCAACGTGGCGCGTCGCACGCGGCCTGCGGCTGCTGGCGGGCGAGCAGCATGCGCGCGAGCGTCTGTACGTGTCCCTGCGGCTGGATGTTTCCGCCCATCACGCCGAAGCTCATGTGCGGCGCGCCGTCGCGGGTCAGAAAGCCCGGGATGATCGTGTGGAACGGTCGTTTGCCGGGCGCGACGCAATTCGCCTGTCCGGCATTCAACGAAAAGCCGTGTCCCCGGTTCTGCAGCGAGATGCCGTAGCCGGGAACGACGACGCCGGAGCCGAACCCCATGTAGTTCGACTGGATGAACGAGATCATCGTGCCGCCCGCATCGGCGGCCGACAGGTAGATCGTCCCGCCCTGCGGCAGCGCGCCCGCCTTGAAGTCCTGCGCGCGCCGCGGGTCGATCAGCTTCGCGCGCTGCGCGAGATACGCCGGGTCGAGCATCTGCGCCGGCGTCACGCGCATCGCGCGCGGGTCGGCTACGTAGTTGTACACGTCCGCGAACGCCAGCTTCATCGCTTCGATCAGCACGTGCTGCACGTCGGCCGAATCGAAGCGGTGACGGTCCATCGCGTCCTGCGCGATCGGCGTGTGCTTCAGGATGCCGAGGCAGATCAGCGCCGCGATGCCCTGGCCGTTCGGTGGAATCTCGTGCACCTCGTGGCCGGCGAAGGACTGGCTCACGGTTCCGACCCAGCCGTTTTCCTGCACGAAGTCCCAGTAGGCGGCGAAATCGGCTTCGGTGTGCACGCCGCCGGTCTCACGCGCATAGCGTGCGATCGCGGCGGCGATCTCGCCGCGGTAGAACGCTTCACCCTTCGTCTCGGCGACCAGCTTCAGCGTGCGCGCCGCGCCGTCGAGGACGAAATGCTCGCCGATGTGCGGCGCGCGTCCGCGCGGCAGGAAATGCGCGGCAAAGCCCGGGTACTTGTCGAGAATCGAGGCCGCGCGCTGCCATTTGTCCTGCACGATCGCGCTGACCGCGAAGCCACGCTCCGCGTACTCGATCGCGGGTGCCATCAGGTCGGCGAACGGCAGCTTGCCGAAGCGCCGGTGCAGCAGCGACCAGCCCGCAACTGCGCCGGGGACCGTGACCGTGTCCCAGCCGCGCTGCGGGCGATTGGCCGGCAGATCGTCGCCGTACTTGCGGCGGAAATAATCGAGCGTCCAGGCGGCCGGAGCGATGCCGCTCGAATTCATCCCGTGCAGCTTGCGCGTGGCCGGATCCCACACGATCGCAAAGTTGTCGGAGCCGAGACCGTTGCTGCACGGCTCGGTCATCGTGATCACCGCAGCGGCGGCGATCGCCGCATCCACCGCGTTGCCGCCGCGCTGCATGATCCGCAGGCCCGCCTGCGCGGCGAGCGGCTGCGACGTGGAGACGATGTTGCGCGCAAAAACCGGCGTGCGGACGGTCGGATAGGGGTTGGTCCAGTCGAATTGGGTCACTCGAATTTCTCCAGCGGTGGATAGAACTGCGGTGCTTCGCCGCGGTCGAACATGCCGTAGTCGCGCTCCATCTCGCACACGCGCAGGCGTTGTGCCTGGCCCAGCGCCGCCAGCGTGGCGGCGTCGGGCGACATCAGGTCGAACACGTGCGCGAACTCTCCCGGCCGATAGATGCTTGCGAAGGATTCCGTCGCCGCTTCGTGCGACAGTCCGGCGGACCGCGATTCGGCGATCGCGACATAGCGCGGCGCACGCGTCGCCGGATCGTTGTAGCACCCCAGTCGTTGCGGCTGCCACAGCGCGCCCTCGGCGCCTTCCTCGCGGATCACCTGTGCGATCCGCAGCCGGTAGTCCGCAAAGATGCGTGTGCGACCGAGGGTCTGGGCTCGATGGTGTTCGGCATGCACGCGCCACCGGACCAGCGACGCCTCATCGCGCCAGACCTGGAACGACAGCAGCGTGCCGGGGCGGCGCAGGCTGCGAAAGCGGTCGATGAACAGGCAGCCACCGACCGCATCGAGTGCGGGACGCAGCCTGGCGGCGATTTCCAGGTACTCGTCCTGCGCGCCCGGCCGCGGAGTGACCTCGAAGAACAGCGCGATCACGTCGAACCGTCCCGGATCCGCGATGAATTGCTGCTACACATGACGAAACGTCGAAAGACGGGAACCAACGCCGAATTGTGCCAGCGACGGTGCGAAGCCGTCCGCGCAGCCCGTGCAGCGAATTCGGCGATTCATCGCAATCCGCTCGTGCGCCACGACGCGGATGCCTAGAGTTCCTTCCATCGCAGCACGATCTGCCGCTGACGAACCGAAAGGACCGAGCCATGAACACGACATCAAACGCGACCAAGATTGCCGGCATGTTCTTCGCGGTGCTGATGACCGTGGCGGTGCTCGGCGCGACGATCGCCGGCTTGCAGTCCGATCAGGTCACCGGCGGCGTGGTGGTCCTCGACCGCGTGGTCGTGACCGCCCCGGCGCATGCGGTACGGACGGCGCAGACCGCCAAGATGGCGCTGAACTGAAGCATGTCCGGGCGGGCGCAGCCGGTCAGGATCCGCGCGTTCGCGGAGCATCCGATAAACCGCGCACCGGAATGAACGTCGACTTCCCTGACGGCGTCTTCTAGTCGGCGGCTGGGTCGGTGGCCCGACCGGCGCGTCCGAGGATCGCTTGCGCGTGCTGCAGCACGGGCCGGTCGACCAGCTTGCCGTCGACCTGTACCGCGCCGGGCCCGCCGCGGCTCGCGGCAAGCACTCGTTGCGCCCAGTCGATTTCGGCGTCGGTCGGCTGGAACGCGCGACGCACCGGCTCGATCTGG
>JBAIYN010000284.1:0-7168 GCA_037915775.1 Burkholderiales bacterium
ACAGCGCATTCTTAAGCTGCTTAGTTAGAAATATTTGAGAATTTACTTGAAGAACAGACAAATGCGCATAATGTGTATTATGTCAATCAAAAGAAGCATCCGGGTAGCTCGATGACCAAGCCGGACCAAACCATGGCATTTGCCACGCCCCTCTCACCCGCGGCAACACGCGTTCTTCTGCTCGGCGCGGGCGAACTGGGAAAGGAGGTCATCATCGCCCTCCAACGCCTGGGCGTCGAAACGATCGCGGCGGACCGCTACGCGAATGCGCCGGGCCAGCAGGTCGCGCACCGATTCCACGTGCTGAACATGGCGGATCCGGCTGCCCTCCGCGAACTGGTCCTGCGGGAGCGGCCCCACGTCGTCGTGCCGGAGATCGAGGCCATTGCAACCCAGACCCTGATCGACATCGAACGCGAAGGCATCGCCCGGGTGATTCCGACCGCGCGCGCCGCCAATCTGACGATGCATCGGGAAGGGATTCGGCGCCTCGCCGCCGAGACGCTCGGCCTGCCGACTTCGCCCTATCGCTTCGCCGATTCACTGGCCGAACTGCAGGCGGCCGTCCGCGAGGCAATCGACCTGCCCTGCGTGATCAAGCCCGTGATGTCTTCGTCCGGCAAGGGACAGACGAAGGTCGACCGGTTCGAGGACCTCGAAGCGGCGTGGAATTACGCGAATGCCGGCGGCCGCGTCGCGCTCGGCCGCGTCATCGTCGAAGGATTCATCGACTTCGATTACGAGATCACGCAGCTCACCGTGCGTGCGCTGGGGTCCGACGGTGCCGTCGCAACCCATTTTTGCGAACCGATCGGCCATGTGCAGGTCAAGGGAGACTACGTAGAAAGCTGGCAGCCCCATCCGATGAGTCCTGCCGCGCTCGCGAGGGGGCGCGAATACGCGCGGCGCGTGACGGAGGACTTGGGCGGCCTCGGCATCTTCGGCGTCGAACTGTTCGTGAAGGGCGATCAGGTCTGGTTCTCGGAGGTCAGTCCACGTCCCCACGATACCGGCCTTGTCACCCTGTGCAGCCAGTGGCAGAGCGAGTTCGAGCTGCATGCGCGCGCGCTGCTCGGGCTGACCGTGGACGCATCGCTGCGCAACCCGGGGGCGAGCCACGTGATCTATGGCGGTGTCGATGCGCAGGCTCTGGTCTTCGAGGGCGTTGCCGAGGCCCTCGCGATTCCCGGCAGCGACCTGCGCTTATTCGGCAAGCCGGAGTCTTTCGTCAGGCGCAGGATGGGTGTGGCGCTTGCGCGAGCCGACTCGATCGACGTCGCACGCGAACGGGCCCGCCTCGTGGCCGCGACGATCCGTCCGCGGGCGGCGTGATTGCGTGACCGGTGATCGGCTCCCCGGGACACGAACATGCGCGATATGTGTCGTTAGAATGGCAACAGCACGATCGCTGTCCTCGATGGCGTGCAACAGCCCGCAATCCCACATATAACTATTACCGCACCCACAGGCGCCCAATGAAGATACTGCTGGTAGACGACCATGCGCTGATCACCAACGCGATGACGGCGCTGCTGCACGACCTTGAACCGACGGCGGAGATTCTTGTCGCCGGTGACGCGGCGGGCGCCGAGCGTCTGGTCGAGTCACACCCGGACGCCGACCTGATGCTGCTGGATCTCGGACTGCCGGGCACTACGGGAACGAACCTGCTCGAGACGCTGACCGGACGCGCGCCCGATCTGAAGATCCTGGTGTTGTCCGGCGTGCAGGACCAGCGCACGGTGATGCGGGTGCTGCAGCTGGGAGCGGCCGGGTTCCTGCCGAAATCGATGGCAACCGAGACACTCATCAACGCGGTGCGCTTCGTGATGTCGGGCGGGGTCTACATTCCGGCCGACCTGCTCGAGGACGCGACCCGCGGCGCCAGCATGCTGGGTCTGCCCGAGCGCGGGCGTGACATGCTTGGGCGCCCGACTTCCGGGCGCGTCCAGCTTACCGAGCGGCAGGAGCAGGTGCTGCAACTGCTGGCGCGCGGCTCGCCGATCAAGATCATCTGCCGCGAGCTCGGATTGAGCGAGGGCACGGTCAAGACGCACGTCACGGCGATCTACCGGGCGTTCGGCGCCTCGAACCGGACCGAGGCTCTGCTCGCCGCGCGGCGCAACGGCTACGACGTCGGCTGACCTTCGCGAAGTTCGTCAGCCGGTAACGCTGACCTCGGTCGGCTGGCGCGTCACCAGCGGCAGTCCGGTCACGAGCAGCCCCAGCGCAGCTGCGATCCGGTTGTTCAACACGATCGCGTTCGCCGGTTTCTGCAGCACGATCGGCTCTTCGACACGGCTGCGCGCGATAATTGATGCGAGCTGCGGGCTCTGCTGTAGATAGCGCTGCAGCGTACGCTGGAACTCCGCCACCACTTCGGTACCCAGCACCGCGGTCAGCATCACGATCGGAACCGGGAATCCGACGATCTCCCGCACGCGGAACGCCGCCTCGACGCCGGATATCGAATCGCGCAGATTCTGGTCGGCGAGGATCAGATCGATGCGCTTGCTTGCCTTCAGCTCGGCCGCGAGCGAATCGGTGAACCCGGTCGCCGCCACGACCTCGGCGCCCCATGAGCGCAACAGGTTGCTCATGCTGTTCAGGATCTCTTCGTTGTCCTCGATCAGCACCAGCGTGTGGCCGGTCAGCGACCGCAGCGAAGCGTCGGTGAGCTCGTTGGCGCTGCGCGCGGCGCGCCGCGGCGACGCCGACAGCGGGACCTCGACCCGGAACACCGTCCCCGAGCCCGGTCTCGTCGTCACGATCAGTGGATGGCCGAGGACCGAGCAGATGCGCTTGACGATCGAAAGCCCGAGGCCGAACCCGCTCGCCGCTTCGCCGCGCGAGCTTTCGCCGCGATAGAACTCCTCGAAGATGCGGTCCAGCTCCTCCTTGCGGATCCCCGGGCCCGTGTCCCACACCTCGATGCTGATCAGTCCGCCGCGTGGGCGCGCGGCCAGCAGAACAGAGCCCTTGGTCGTGTATCGCAACGCGTTGCCGAGCAGGTTGCGCAGCACCCGCGCCAGCAGCACGGGGTCGGACTCCACCGCGATCCCCATTTGACGCACGCGCAGTCCGAGCCCCTTGCCAGCCGCCTGCGGGCCGAACTCCTGCTCCAGCGCGGTGAACATCTCGTCGATCAGCACCTGCTGCACGCGCGGCTGGATCGCGCCCGCATCGAGGCGCGAGATCTCGAGCAGTTCTTCCACCAGCTTGGACAGCGAGTCGACGGCGCTCGACAGGTTCTTGACCAGCGGCTCGAGCGGCCCTTGCGCGCGCTTCTTCAGCAGCGAGCAGTAGATGCCGATCGCCTGCAGCGGCTGGCGCAAATCGTGACTGGCGGCAGCGAAGAACTTGGTCTTCGATCGGGTCGCATCCTCGGCAGCGCGGCGCGCTTCATCGGCGACCCGCTTCTCGTTCATCAGCTGCGCGACCAGCACCTCGTTCTCGTAGTTGTTCTTCACCGCCTCGAACATCGTCTCGCCGAAGCTGCGCCCGAAGAACATGGTGAAGCCGAAGACGGCGAACACGACGATCGCGGCGGTGTAATACGCGGGCTCGCCCTGCGCGACCATGCGGGCGATCAGCGGCAGCAGCGCGGCCGGCAGGAACGCGAACAGGGCTGGACGGTGGGTCGCGTACAGGGTCAGCGAGCCGAACGTGACGCCGAGGACGACCGCGACCAGAACGAGTTGCTGCAGCGGCTCGTGCGGCGCGAAGAACAGCACGCCAGCTGCGCCCCACAGGATGCCGGCGACCGCCGCCAGCACGACCCACCGGTTCGACCATCCCTTGACCTGGTCTGCCGTCGCGCTCGCGGCGCGGAACTCGCGCGCGGTGCGCAGGCGCAGCAGAGATTCGACCAGCATGGCAATGAACCATGCGAGCAGCACATTCGGGTTGTGCGTATTCCAGAAGACCGCGACCAGCGCGACACCGCCGACCATGCTGCCGAGTACCGATTGAGGCACTTGGCGGTACACCGACGCGATCACGCCGGCAAGAATCTTTTCCTGTCGCTGTTCGCGCGACTCGATGTCGATGCCGAAACGGGTGATCGGACCTGCCATGGCCGGATGATAGGCGACCGGAGCCAATGAGCGAAGAGTGTGTTCTCCCCTCGCCGGTCCGGGCGCGCGCCGGCGCTGCTACGCCAGTGTCGGATGACCCGTGAATGAAAGCTCGGCCACGCCACCACGGATCACGAGTCGCGCGGAGGCGCCCACGGGAAGCGTCGCCTTGTGCTGGACGTGGCCGAACGGCAGCCCGCGCACGATCGGCACCGGCACTGCCGAACGCAGATGGGAGACCGCCGCTTCCAGGCCGAACCCGTTGTCGTTCGGCATCGGCGTGACCGGCTCGAACGAGCCGAGCAGGATCGCACGCTGGCGCTTCAGTACACCCGCATGCAGCAACTGCAGAAGCATGCGTTCGATGCCGTAGGCGGGTTCGTTGACGTCTTCCAGAAACAGGATGCCGCCGCGGATCGACGGAAAGAAGGGCGTGCCGGCCAGCGCGCAGACCATCGCCAGGTTGCCGCCCCACAGCTTCCCTTTGACGGCGAGGTCGCCGGAATCGGTGTCGAATTCCAGCGCATGGGTTCGGTTCTGGATTGTGGCGAAGAATTGATCGACCGTGAAGTCATCCGGCCGCTCGGCTGCGAAATCCGACGCCGCGGGTCCCTGGAAGCTGATCGCGCCGGTCTGCGCCAGCAGCGCAAGATTGAACGCCGTGAAATCGCTGTAGCCGACGAGGATCCGGCCCGCGCGTGCGATCGCTGCGTAATCCAGCCGCGCGAGGATGCGCGACAGGCCATACCCGCCGCGTGCCGCGAGCACGACATCCAGCGAGCGATCGGTAGCAAACCGCTGCAGATCAGTCGCGCGCAGCTCATCGCTGCCCGCAAAGCGCTGCTCGCGCGCGAACACGCTCTCCCCCGCCTGCACCCGCCAGCCGCGCCTGGTGAAGAAGCGCGCCGTCCGATTGGCGATCTGCTTCTTCGGCAGGTAACCCGATGGCGCAACCAGCCCGATCGCGGGCGCGCGCGCGGTTTCAGCGCGCTTCGTCCGCATCGGCTTCGTCATCGGCGGGCAGCGATCCGGCGCGCTGGAGCTCGCGCCGTTCTGCGAAGAAATCGGATAACAGGCGCCCGCAGGTTTCAGCCAGCACGCCGCGGCGGACCTGCGCGTGGTGATTCAGCTTCGGCTCGGCGAACAGATCGATCACGCTGCCGCAGGCGCCGGTCTTCGGGTCGTCCGCGCCGTAGACGACCCGCGCGATACGCGCGTGCTGGATTGCCCCGGCGCACATCGCGCACGGCTCCAGCGTCACGTAAAGCACGCAGTGGCTCAGCCGATAGTTGCCCATCAATTCGGCCGCAGCGCGGATCGCCTGGATCTCCGCGTGGGCAGTCGGATCCGCGTTGCCGATCGGCTGGTTGAAGCCGGTGGCGATCACCTGCCCGTCCTTGACCAGCACGGCGCCGACCGGCACCTCGCCCAGTGCCCACGCGTTCTGTGCCTGATCGAGCGCGAGCCGCATGTAGGTTTCGTCGTCGGGCTGCTCGATCGGTGGAGGTGCGCCGACGATCTCCTCGACCGCGATGTCGCTGCGAGCCATCCACGCGCGTTTGCGCGCGGCGCGTGCGCTTGCGTTGCCGGCACGTGCGGTACGCACCGCGTCCTGCAGTTGGCCGGCGCTCAGTTGATCGGCTGCCGCAGCGAGCCAGGCAGGCAATGCTCCGCGACGGTAATCGGTTCCCCGGTCCGAGCGGTGGATGATGCGAGTGTCAGCCATCCAGCGCCGCAGCTCCACGTGATCGGTCGCGAGCATCGCGCCGGCAGACGTCAGGAATTCCTTCAGGCGCTCGTTGGCTTCGCGTTCGGTCAGCAGCCGCCCGGGCGGGAAGAAAAGTGCTGCCGATGCGAGCACGAGCTCGAAGTCGCGCGCGTCGCGCTCGCGCAGCGAACCCAGGTGCGTGCCATCGCGAATCGCGAGCTGCCCGATCCGCTCGAGCCAGCCGTCGCCGGATATGGTCGGTGTCGTATCCATCTGGCTGCATTTTGCACGTTCGCGCAACTTGCAGCTCACGTTGTCGAGTACAGATCGGTCGACAGATACTTGAGGCCCGAATCGCAGATGAGTGTTCCCACCGTCCGATCGGGTCCGAGGCGCTCGGCAATCCGCAGGGCTGCCACGACGTTTGCCCCGGACGAGGTACCGGCAAAAAGCGCCTCCTCCCTCGCCAGGCGTCGCGCCATGTCCTTTGCCTCGGAAGTCGAAACCCGAACGATCTCGTCGGCAAGATCGGTCCTCCAGATCGGCGGCACGAATCCAGGGCCGACGCCCTCGATCTTGTGCGCCCCCGGCGCGCCACCGCTCAGAACCGCAGACTCCGCGGGTTCCACCGTGACGATGCGGACGCCGGAGCTGCGTCGGCGCAGGACGTCGGCCACGCCGGTGATGCACTGTGCAGTGCCAACCGATTGGACGAAGGCGTCGAGCCGTCGGCCCGACTGCTCCCACAGCTCCTCGGCCAGCGGCGCATAGCCGGCCGCCGCATCGGGGTTGTTGAACTGATCGGCGTAGAACGTATCCGGTGCGCGACTGAGTTCGGCCGCCTTGTCGATCATGCGCCGGATCAGTTCGCGGGTGGTGCGGCCGCCATCGCTCGGCAACTCGATGACGTCGGCGCCGAACGCCCGCATGTGATCACGCTTCTCGCGACTGAATGCGTCCGAGGTTACGACGGTGATGCGGTACCCCATCGCGGCGCAGACGAAGGCGAGCGACGTTCCGGTGCTGCCGCCCGTGTACTCGACGACCTTTCCGCCAGGCGGCAATCGTCCGGAAGACACCGCACCGTTGACGACCGAGAACGCCATGCGGTCCTTCATGCTGCCGGTCGGGTTGTGGCTTTCCAGCTTCACGAGGACACGCGCGCAGCCGCGGGGAACGATGCGCCCGAGTTCGACAATCGGAGTGCGTCCGACCGAACCCAGGACATTGGCTGGAGCTGCCATCTCAGTCCGACCCCTTCTCCTGCGGTTGCCGGCCCCATCCTGCCGCTCGGCCGTTTGCCGAATGTCGCCGTCGCCGCTGTCGATCGACGGGCGCTTGAGTGCGCTAGCCCGACTCCGTCCCGGAACGTGTCGAAGCCGCA
>JBAIYN010000696.1:0-2868 GCA_037915775.1 Burkholderiales bacterium
ACCGGCATCTTCATGAGCGAATTTCTGATCCTGACCTCGACCTTCGCGCGCGCTCCGGCACTGGCGATCGTGCTGGCGCTCGGTCTGCTGGTCGCGCTCGGGGCGCTGCTGTATCGGCTGAACGGGCTGGCGTTCGGCGCCGAACACGGGAGCAATGCGCGCGCCGAGGCATCCTTCGTTCCGATGTTCACCCACCTGGGACTGGTTCTGGTGGCCGGAATCTTCCTGCCGGGACCGCTGGTTGCGTGGTTCCAGCACGTTGCGGAGTTGCTGCGCTAGTGAGCGATTCGTCGACATCCACGATGCGGCTGCACGAGCTGCTCGGCGAGCGACGGATCGCCGCGGCGGGATTGACCTGGCCGCGCGCCGTCGTCGCGGCCGAAAGCTGGAGGCAGGCAGCGCATGGGCTCGCGTCCGGCCGGTGGACGCTGCTCGGCATGTGGGGCGAGGCCGACCGGGTCCACATGGCGCTGCGCGACGACGCCAATGATGAGACCGGCGTGCTCACCTACCTGTGCGCGGATGGGCGCTTTCCCTCGGTCGGACGGGTGCACGCGCCCGCGGCCCGGCTCGAACGCGCGGTGCGCGACTTGTGGGGCCTGCATCCCGACGGTCTCGACGACGATCGCCCCTGGCTGGACCACGGAAAATGGAAGCGCGCGCAATCGCCAGCCGGCGGCGACGCGACCCCGGTCGCCAGCGCCTATGCGTTCCTGCCCGCCGAAGGCGAAAGCCTGCACCAGATTCCCGTCGGCCCGGTCCATGCCGGAATCATCGAGCCCGGCCACTTCCGCTTCACCGCGAACGGCGAGGCAGTGGTCCGCCTGGAGGCGCGCCTCGGGTACGTGCACAAGGGAATCGAGTCGCTGATGGCGGGCGCAACGATCGATCGCGGCGCCGCGCTGGCAGGGCGTGTGTCCGGCGACAGCACCGTGGCTTATGCCATCGCATTTGCGCGGGCGATCGAAGCCGCCGTCGCTATCGATCCGCCGGCGCGCGCCGTGTGGCTGCGGGCGCTGATGGCCGAACTGGAGCGCCTCGCCAATCACTTCGGCGACATCGGCGCGATCTGCAACGACGCCGCCTTTGCGATGCTGCATGCGCAGTGCGGGCACCTGCGCGAACAGGTGCTGCGTCTGGCGGACGCCTGCTTCGGTCACCGCCTGATGATGGATCAAGTCTTTCCCGGCGGCGTCCGGCGCGATCTGCAGGCGGCGCAGCTGGTGCTCATCCGCGCGCTGTTGCGGGATTGTCGCAAGCGGTTTCCCGAGCTGATCGAGCTGTACGACAACACCGCGTCGCTGCAGGACCGCACGGTCGGCACCGGATTGCTGTCCGCCGATCTCGCGCGGCAATTCGGCTGCGGCGGCTATCTCGGGCGCGCCAGCGGCCGCGCTTTCGACGCACGGCGCACGCCGGGCTATCCCCCTTACGACAGCCTGCAATTCGAAATCCCCGTGCTGGACGACGGGGATGTCAACGCGCGCGTCTGGATCCGTATCCACGAAGTCGAGCAGAGCATTGCCTTGATCGAGCAGATCATCGACCGGCTTCCTCCCGGTTCGGTCGGGGCGCCGACGGGCACGCGGTTGGTATCCGGCGAAGGAGAAGGCATGGCGCTGGTCGAAGGCTTCCGCGGAGACATTCTTGTCTGGGTGAGAACGCGTGCGGATGGCACCATCGAGCGCTGCCACCTGCGCGATCCATCGTGGTTCCAATGGCCGCTACTCGAAGCCGTGATCGAAGGCAACATCGTGGCGGACTTCCCCTTGTGCAACAAGTCGTTCAACTGTTCGTATTCCGGGCACGATCTGTAGGAACCGATCGCAGACAGGACTTCTGGGTAGCCGCGATGCGCAGGATGCTGTTCAAGAGCATGGTTCACGGGCCGTTGACCGAAGCGGCGCCGAGCGCCGACGATGCCGCGCTCGCCGAACTCGCAGGCCGGGTCGAACGCGCGGCGCGCCAGCGTCTCGGTCGAACCCTGTCGATCCGCGAGGTTGACGCCGGCTCGTGCAACGGCTGCGAGCTCGAGATCCACGCACTCAACAACGTCGTCTACGATCTCGAGCGCTTCGGCCTGCGCTTCGTCGCTTCGCCGCGCCACGCCGACGTGCTGCTGGTGACCGGCCCGGTCACGTGGAACATGCGCGAAGCGCTCGAGCGCACGTACCACGCGACGCCGGAGCCGAAATGGGTGGTCGCGGTCGGCGGTTGCGCGCGCGATGGCGGCGTCTTCCGCGACAGCTATGCGTGCGTGGGCGGCGTCGACGCAGTGATTCCGGTCGACCTGCACATCGCTGGCTGTCCGCCGACACCGGCTGCGCTGCTGCGTGCGCTGCTCGCGCTTCTCGAATCCGCGTCGACGGAGCCTGGCGCACCGGCGCCCGCCTGATCGTCTCCAGATGGCCTGCGGGCGATCCGCTGGCGCGTGCAGATCCGGTGCAGAGGCGGCGCGCCGCCCGCCGCTACAATCGCGGCTCACCGCGACGACGCCATGGCCGAATACGTATCCGACATCACCCGCTTCATCCGCGAACTGAAGGAGAAGAAGCCCGATCTGGAGCGCAAGCAGCGTGAGGGACGCGCGCTGCTGTGGGACAAGCAGCTCGATCCAGAGCAGCTTGCGCGCTGGCAGGCTTCGAAGGTGCCGCAGCAGGCCTACGTGTATTTCCAGAACAAGACCAGGTAGATGTCGGCCGAGACCACCGTGCCGCTGCTGCACCGGCGCATCGACGAGCCGGAAGTCGACAGCACGCCCGATATCGTCGACGGCATCGCGCTCGCGCGCCTGTATGGCGAGCCGCTGTTCAAGCTGCCCGAGGACCTGTACATCCCGCCCGACGCGCTCGAGGTCTTTCTCGAGGC
>JBAIYN010000560.1:0-7438 GCA_037915775.1 Burkholderiales bacterium
TCGCGCACCTCGGTGATGGAGTACAAGGACAAGACGCACAACATGCGCGAGATCGCCCAGCGCCTGGGAGTGGGGACGGTGCTGGAGGGATCGGTGCGGCGCGAGGGCAACCGGCTGCGGCTGACGGTGCAGCTGGTCGACGCGAACACCGACCGGCACCTGCTGTCGACCAGCTATGACCGCGACATGCAGCATCTGCTGGATCTGCAAAGCGCGGTGGCGCGGCAGGTGGCCGAGGCGATGTCGGCCACGCTGACCCGCCCCGAACGCGGCGAACTGGACCGCATCGCCACCAACAGCGGCGATGCCTATGACCGCTACCTGCGCGCAGTGGCGCAAGGGTACCGACCGACTCCGGAGGATCCTTCGGGATATTCGCAGCGCATTCAGATGCTCAAGGAAGCGCTGCGTTTCGATCCGGACTATGCCGATGCGCATGCGCTGCTGTCAAAGACGCACATGCATGTCTACTTCTCGAGACGCCATCGTGAGGACGCAGCCGCCGCGCGCCACGAATATGAGCGCGCGTTGGCAATCGAACCGCAGTCGCCGGAGGCGCGCCTCGCGCGCGGCATGTATGCAATGTGGGCGGGCCGGAATCTCGATCAGGCAATCGGCGATCTGTCGGCCGTCGTTCAAGCGCGACCGAATTGGTCCGAGGCCCGCCGGGCTTTCGGTTGGGCGCTACGCCGGCGGGGTCGCTTTGACGAAGCGCTCGATCAATTCGAGCGGGCCTCGAATCTCAGCCCGCGCCTCGGAAACTGGATGATTGCCGAGACGCTCGCCGGGCTGCGTCGTTACGACGAACGGATCAAGAAAGCGCGAAGCATGATCAGTCGCGATCGGGAGAACGCATTGATGAGTCGCGATGCGGATATCGCATTGTGGTACTTGATTCTTGCGCGCACTGAGTCCTATGTGCAGCACAGCATCGAGCCGCTGCGCGCCGCGCTGCGAGATCGGGGTGGGATGTTCGACTCCGCGGCTCACAAGGTGGTCGAGGCTGAGATCGCAAGCGCCGAAGGCCGTTACCTCGATGCGGTGCGCTTGCTGGAAGCGGCGCCGGTTCCGCCAGAGGGCAAAGTCGGTCACCAAACGTGGATCGGATTTCTCTACTTCGCCGCGGGCGATCGGATTCGCGCGGAAGAAGCGTTTCGCGCCGCCGAGCGCTTCGCCGTCGACCTTGCACGGCGCGAACCAGGTCGGTACGGATACCATGAGGACCAGTACGACCACGCCATCGTTCAGTCGATGCTCGGCAAGCACGCAAAGGCGCTCGCAACGATCGATGCTGCGCGGACACGGCTCCCTGAATCCGTCGAAGCAGTCAACAATGCGCGGATGTCGTTCATAAGAAGCGTGATTCTGGTGCGCGCGGGCAGAACGGCGGAGGGCTACGCTGAGGTCGAGCGCCTGCTGCACAAACCGTACGGCGCGCCTTATTGGCCTTTCGAAGACCCTAACCCTGTCTTGTTGATTCTCAAAGACGATCCGCACTATGACGAGTTGATCAATCGACCGCCGCGGCTGTGAGATTCTTCGGCTAAGGCAGCGTCCACCGCAGCGACCCGAAGTACATGCGACCGCGCGGGTCGGCGTACGTCGGGTCGTATCCGATCTGGAACCCCCCCGTTCGATAGGCAGACGGCGGCGCGCGGTCGAAGAGGTTGCGCACGCCGAACTGAAGCTTGAGATGGCGAACTCCCTCGTAGCGCACCAACAGGTCGATGATCGAATTCGACCCCACCTGTCGCCGGCCGCTGCAGACGCCAGACGAGTCGCAGGTCGTCAGATCGATTTCGCTGTAGCTGGTCTGGTAGGTGTGCGCCAGGGTTGCTCCCCAGTCGCCGCGCGACCAGTCGACCGTGGCGTAATGGCGCCATCGTGGCAGTGCGCCGTACCCATACGCATCATCCGCCTTCCCCGGTGAAACCTGTTCGAATTCGCTCGCTTTGTACGTCAGCAGGTACGTGCCGTTGAGCATTACCGCCCATCGTCCCGAGCCAGATGACGGCAACCGATACCGCAGGTCAAGATCGACCCCGGAGGTTCGCTTCTGCCCGGCATTGACTGGCGTCTGCACGATGTAGTCGATCGGGCCCGGCAGGTTCGGGAACTGGGCATCCGGGGCCTTCCTGACGACCAGCGTTGGCGCCCAGCGGGCGTAGTCGCCGAAGATCGCATCGAGCGGAACCACCGTGATCAGGTTCTCTATTCGCACCTGGTAGTAGTCGATCGTCAGCGACAGGTGCTTGCTAGGTTCGGCCACGAGGCCCAGGTTCAACTGCCTGGATGTCTCCGGCTCGAGGTTCGGATTGCTGCCCAGCTTTGCGTGGTACTCGGAACCGGATTGGCAGTCAGCATCGGCGTGCGTCACCGGACAACGCAGCGGATCGTCGAAGCCACGGATCGCGGCAAACGTGTTGGGCACGAAGATGTCGAACAGCGCTGGAGCGCGGAACCCGGTCCCGACCGAGCCGCGCAGGACAAGATCACGCCGCGCCTGCCAGCGGAGCGTGAGCTTGGGATTGGACGTCCCGCCGAAATCACTGTAATGGTCATGGCGGACGGCAAAGTTCGCCACGAGCCCCTTGGTCAATGGAACGTCTGCCTCCGCAAATGCGGAGAACACGCTGCGCCTACGCTCGGTGAACGACGGCCAGGGGCCGGATCCGCCGATCACGGCGCCGGTATACAGGACCTCGGCATTGACCTGTTCCAGGCCCTCGCGCCGCGCTTCGAGGCCGAACGCTGCCATCAGCGACCCGGCGGGCAGGTCCCATACGGGTCGGCTTGCCTTCAGTTCAACGCCGTAGTCGTTCGCCAGATTGTCCGAGACGGGGCCGTGGATTTCGGTCGCGCGCATCTGCTGCAGGATCTCCGGGGTGTTTGGGCCAAATGGGTTGACGACGCCGGATCGCAGCAATGGGCCGAATTTGGTCTCGTCCAGCCAGCCGCCGGCGTAGTTGACTACTTCCTTGTTGGACGTGTAACCCGCTGTCCACTGGTAGTCCCAGTCGCGCAGCGTTCCTTTGAGGCCGAACACCGCGCGCCATTCGTCGATAATCGGTCGGTCCGTGCGGGGTCCAAGCTCGACCGTGCGGTACTGGAGCAAGAGCGGCAGGTTGGGATTGCCGTTCGGCAAACTCGCCACGAAGGCTGCCGGGTAGTAGGGCGAGGTCGGCGGAAGCGTTGGGGCCGTCAGCATGAAATTTGCGTTGAGCGGCGTCGGAGCGACCTTGTACAGGTACTCGCCGCGGTAGTACGAGGCTTCGACGAAGAACTGGTGGTCGGGGCTGAATTGCCACGTCATTCGCCCGATCGCAGTCGTCTTGTCCGATCGCGGGATGTTGTCGATCATCGCGGCGTAGTCGAAATTGCAGGCACGCGGACTCTGCACGGTCGGGAAGGAATACGGCGGCCAGCACGAATCCGCGGTCGGGCCGGTAAGAGGGATGGTCGGATTGACGGGCCTGCCCCCAATCGTTCCGAAGCCGCCGGGCTGCCGGATGTTCGCCGGCATGGAATTGCCCGATGTGAAGTTGAGGCCAACTTCGGGCAGGTAAGCGGTCCGGGAGAAGCTTCGATCGGCTGCGCGCAGCGCGTCCTGGCGGATGTAATCGAGGTTGACGAAAGCGTTGAAGCGATCCTTGGCCAGGTTGCCCCAGCCAGCCGTCAGCGTCGCGCGCCAGTTGTTGCCGCCGCCGTGCTCGGTTGCGAGATACGTCGACCCCGCTTCGATCCCCTGATAGTCCTTGCGCAGGATGAAGTTGATCACTCCGCCGATCGCGTCCGTGCCATAGACAGCGGAAGCGCCGTCCTTCAGCACCTCCACGCGCTCGATCGCCGAGGCGGGAATGCCTGAAATATCGACGCTCCAGCCGTTGCCGAGCGCGTAGGGAGCGATGCGGCGTCCGTTGAGCAGAATCAACGTGCGCCCGGCGCCAAGGCCGCGCAACGAGGCGGACGTGTGTCCCTCCTCGGTGTTGCCGACGCCGTTGCTCTCGGAAAAGCTGCCAAAGGACTGAATCGCACTGATGCGGTCGAGCAGGTCCTTGGGGTCCATAATGCCGCCGCGCTCGATCTCCTCGTGCGTGATGATCTGCACCGGCAGCCCGGTCTCCGCATCGACGCGGCGGATGTTCGAGCCCGTGATTTCGACTCGCTCGAACTTCAGCTCCGGCTCCGCTTGCTGTGCGGCACCGCTCGTCGCCGTCGCGGCGAGAGCCACAGCGACGATGCCCCCAATCCTCGCCCCCATGCGACCCCCCTCTGATTCAGCCGCTGCGCTGCGAGTGAGTGCAGAGACTGCGAGGGCCGAAGAGTGGAGGGCTGGGGCGGGACGGACGCCGCCTCAGGCGCGCCTTGGCGAGCAGTCCGAATTCCGTGCTCGCTGAATCAAGATCATTCGCAAAGTTGACGAAAGCTAGCACTCATGGAAACCAACGAATTGGCAATCGTCAATATGCTGCTTCTCAAGGTCTGTATGTGCCTCGCGCGGCAGTAGTGCGGCACCGTAACTGCCAGATTCAACTCACGCCTTGGAAGAATGTTCCAAAGGCACAGCCGGTCGTCTGAGGTAGATCCTCAAGACTCCCGATAGCCGACGACTGTCGAGCGCGGCAATGCTCCTGAGCCATGCCTAACGGGTTCGACAGCGAGCTCAAATGAGATCAGACCGCTCTCGCGGTAACTGCTCGTAGGGACGACGGTTTGCCCTTTGTAATCAGATCGGACTATGGCCTCAGGCAAATTCCGGTTTTGGCGGCGGGTCGAATAGATGACTGGATACAGGTTGAACCTGTCAGCCACCAGGAAACTCTCAAATACCTGCTTGGAGTCGGCATAGGTCCGTCGCTTCTGCGTGCGGCGCCAGCGAAAAGTAGCCCGCCGATTTTGAGAACACGTTCAGTCGCGCAAGCACACCTTTCCCCAAGAGCCAAAGGGCACGGTTGGTTCGTCGCGCGCAACCAGCGTAAGTCGCGAACGTGCGAAGCACGGAAATTGCCTCTGGCATCGGCCGGGGTCATAAGCCTCGTTAATCCTTTCGAATCAAGGGCGCCCGTTCTATGAGTACCTCTTCCATCACTGTGTCGATCCCGTTCCGATAATCGGCGAAGCGCCAGGCGATCGTCTTATCGGGTGCGAGGCTTCCCGCTGGCACATCAAACAAGATGTTGATCCAGAAGCACCGTGCCAGATCCTTCCATTGGCACCCCCCATTCCAGTCGTGATAGCCGGTGGCGAAGAACACGAGGATTTTCGAGTTAGGCAGTTCCAAGGGCGTTCCGCTCTCGGC
The DNA here is from genome assembly GCA_037915775.1 of Burkholderiales bacterium. Classification (GTDB taxonomy): domain Bacteria; phylum Pseudomonadota; class Gammaproteobacteria; order Burkholderiales; family Burkholderiaceae_F; genus JAKOQB01. The sequence continues at coordinate 5,300 of JBAIYN010000560.1, forward strand.
CCAGAAACGCTCGCGGTCGCCGAGTTGCTCCCCGAGAATTAGCGAACGAGTCCCGCCAAAGTACTTGGCGCGTGCCGCCGTGACCACCGCAGCAGAGAAAGTCGCGTGGTCGGTGAGAATGAAGAGCTTTCCGTCTCGCGCAATGCGCTTCGGTAGTTCCTTCGTGAAACGCAGAGTCTCGACATAGTTGCCCCCGCCATTGAACCGCAGATCGAGGATTGCGTAGCGCAATGACTCCGGCTTGATCGCGTCCACGATTGCCGCGAGCTGATCCGAGAGCCCGCCGCGCCCGTCTCCCATCACCTGCGCGATGTGGACATAGAGACCCACCCCACCGTCAAGCTCTTGCACGAACACGCTTGCATCTGGCTCCCTCAGCACGAGCGGCAAGTCGGTTACGCCGCTGAGTACGCTGCGCCACGGCGCAGCCTCGCTCGCGATACGCTGCGGTGCCAGATTGCGCGTCGGATCGATGTACGGCGATTGGGGGTCCGCCACCACGCTTTCGAGTTGCGCCGTTACTGGCTGGCCCGCGTTGTTCCGCAGTACGTATGTCGCCACGTCAGAGGGCATCTCGGACCAGACGCCATTCATCGCAGCTGGGGACTCCAGGAAGAGTGGAATCGTCGCCTTCGCATGCTCGGGCGTTCCACTGACGTAGGGAGTCATGCCCGCGAGCAGTTCCTCCGGCGTCTTGCCGTTGATGCTGATGACCTGCGCGCCGAGGAGGTCGGCATGCTCCACAGTGGTTCGCACAACAAAAAGCCCGTCAGCAAACCAGTCCAGACGAATCGGAACACGGTTGAGCCTGCGCAATCGGCGGCCCACGGTCGTGTGCCCGTTGCCCGCGAGCGCGACGAGGCGCGAAACCTGCATCTCGAGCGCCGGCCGGCTCAGGTCTCCTGCGATTGCCATTAGTTTTGCCCGCTCCTGCTCGAACTTCTGTGCCGCCTGTGGTGAAAAGCTGCGATCGAGTCGCAGCAACTGCCCAAGCACTTCGAGGTCCTGTCGCGTCGCCTCGGTGTGGTCTTGCGGTTGTGGCAGCTTTGCGACTCTGGGATGAGGGTGGAAGCGCTTCTCGAACGCAGCCCCCAGACCCCAGCCCGCCGCACCGACGAGCATCAGGACGCCGATCAGAATGAGCGCTGCCTTTTTGACCGTCGACTTCTTGATGGGCATGAAGCGGGACCGAAATCGGTGTCCTGGGGGGTTCCCCGATGGGTGAGGCGCCGCCCAGCATAAGCGCCCGGCAGCAGCTCACCGGCGAGGATCAGCGCAGATTCTCCAGCGACATCATTTGGTTCCGGCCAACCTCGATCTCAGGCGGCCGCCGGGAGCGGTGCCAGCACGTGCATCAGCTTGTCCCAGTCGCGCGTGCTCAATCGAGGATGGACGACCTCAAGGAGGCCGCTGAAGACCTTGGCCGGCGCCTTCTTCTGGATGTCGCCCAGCAGGAATGCACGTTCCAGCGGAGATGCGCTCGGGACCATCCAGCCAATCACTTCGGCCGTCTCGGCGGGCGTCTGCGACGCGACAATCGAATCGCGGATGGCCATCAGTTCCTCGTCGCTGTACACGGCCCACAGGGACTGGGTGTTTTTGGTTTCCTCGACGTGCATATGTTTGAGGTTCTCGGCGATGAAGAGCGCCAATTCGAGGTAGAGGCGCTTTGCGGCATCGATTCGCGCGTGGCCTTGGGCCTGTTCCGTCCGCATCACGAGCGAGTCGAGGGTCGCGAACACGGGCAGTTGCTGCTCGTGGTCGTGTGCCGTCGTTGCGCTCGCCCCCGCGCTTCTCGCCTCCAGGGCGGGGTGAATGAATCGGTTCTCCTGCTCCAGATGAGCGCGCGCGAGCTTAAGGAGCGCGCGGACCCGGGCCAGCGTGGCCGACGTGTCGTCGTCATCGAGCGCGTCCATGCGGCCGACGGCCGTAAGTACCTCTCCCATCGCGGCGCGTAGCGCCTTGTGGATCAGGGCATAGATATCGAAGCGGGGTGACGCGGTCATGTGGCGACTCCTGTCGAATTTCGTCTGTGTTTGAACGGTCCGGTGCTCAATGCATCCGATGACAGGAAGCGTAAGAATGCGCGCGAAATGCGGCTGCTAATTGTTCGCTAAGGAATTCCTAAGAATCTCTTAA
>JBAIYN010000258.1:0-6071 GCA_037915775.1 Burkholderiales bacterium
AACATGAATCTCACCAGACGGCCGTGTCGTGCCATCCAACTCCTCGTGACGCGACACGGGTAACGGTCGCTTTCAATGTGCCGCAGACAGGGGTCGGTTAGAAGCGCGGGCTGGCGAGGCGGCGAAACCGATCAGCCCAAGCTCGACGACGCGGTCCGTCATGCAAGCTGCCCCGGTTTCAACGGGCGGCGCGTCGAACGGGAATCACCGACTGATCAGGAAAGCGCGGCGAAAGCGGAAGGCTCCCGGCGGGCCAGGGCGGGTTCGAGTTCAGGAGCCTCGGTCATCCCGGCGCTCAGAACCGCATCGCGGCTGGCCTGGATGCCGAACGAGATCGGCTTGCCACCGATTGGACGGAAGCCCCCGATTCCCGCGCCGCGACGCCTCTCGCATCCTTCTGTGGCCGCACGACCGCGGGTTGACGCGGGTCAAGACTCGCTTCCCGTCCGGCGCGGTTGAATGTCGCGGCGCAGGCCGCGCACCGCGCGGCGGACAGGAGAGATCGGCGATGACGACCACGACCGTACAAAAGCCGGAGCTGACGCGCGAACAGGTCCTCGCATTGGGGGCAAGCACGCTCGGTTTCGCGGTGAACTTCGCGGTCTGGGTGATCTTCTCGGTCATCGGCATCAAGATCAAGGCGGAGCTCAACCTCAACGAGACCGAATTCGGCCTGCTCGTCGCCACGCCGATCCTGACCGGTTCGCTGATCCGCCTGCCCCTTGGCGTGCTGACCGACCGCTACGGCGGACGGATCGTCTACTTCCTGCAAATGCTCTCCGTCGTGATCCCGACGTGGCTGCTGTCCTACGCGACCGAGTACTGGCAGTACCTTGCGCTTGGACTCTTTGTCGGTGTCGCCGGCGGCTCGTTCGCGGTCGGCATCGCCTACACATCGGCGTGGTTCAGCAAGGAACGGCAGGGCACGGCGATGGGCATCTTCGGCGCCGGCAACGCCGGCTCTTCGCTGACCAAGTTCGTCGCGCCGCTGATCATCGCGGCCTCGGCTGTGGGGTCGTGGCGCGCGGTGCCGCAGGTGTACGCGGTCGCGATGCTGGTGATGGCGCTGCTGTTCTGGTTCCTGACGACGCCGGATCCGCTGCATCGCAAGGACTCGCCGACCCGCAGGAAGCCGCCGACGCTGGGCGAGCAGCTGACGCCGCTGCTCGACATGCGCGTGTGGCGCTTCGGCCTGATCTACTACTTCGTGTTCGGCGCGTTCGTCGCGCTCGCGCTCTGGCTGCCCAAGTACTACGTCGGCGAATACGGCCTGCCGCTCGCGACCGCGGCGTTCCTGACGATCCTGTTCGACCTGCCGTCGGGCGCGATCCGCGCGCTCGGCGGCTGGGCCTCCGACAAATGGGGCGGCAGCACGGTCACGTGGTGGGTGATGTGGATCAGTCTCGCGTGCCTGTTCCTGCTGTCTTACCCGCCGACCACGATGATCGTGCACGGCATCAAGGGCGACCGCTCGATCGACATCGGAGTCGGCCTCGTCGTTTTCACCGCACTGATCTTCTTCATCGGCCTGGCGCAGGGCTTCGGCAAGGCAAGCGTCTACCGCAGCCTGGCCGACCACTATCCGACCAACATGGGGGTGGTCGGCGGCATCGTCGGGGTGATCGGCGGCCTCGGCGGGTTCACGCTTCCGATCATGTTCGGCGTGGCGGCAGACGTAATCGGCGTGCGCTCGAGCTGCTTCATGCTGATGACGCTCGTCGTGATCGTGACGATGATCTGGATGTGGGTCGGCGAGCGCAACGAGCGCGAGGCGATCCTCGCGAAGCACGCTGCCGCGCAGGCCGAGCTGGCCGGCGCCGAGCTGATCGCGCCGGTGCGCGCACGGCGGCACGTGCTGGTCGACTGGAGACCGGACGACGAGGGCTTCTGGGCAGCGACGGGCAGGCGGATCGCGACCCGCAACCTGCTGGTGTCGATGCCGGCGCTTCTGCTGGCGTTCGCGGTCTGGGTGGTGTGGAGCGTGATCGTCGTCGAACTGCCGCACATCGGCTTCAAGTTTTCGACCAACCAGCTCTTCTGGCTGGCCGCGCTGCCGGGCCTGTCGGGCGCGGTGTTCCGTGCGGTCAACTCGTTCGTCGTGCCGATCTTCGGCGGCCGCAACTTCACCGTCTGGAGCACGACCATGCTGCTGCTGCCGACGCTGTGGATCGGCTACGCGGTGCAGGACCCGAACACGAATTACGCCGTGTTCGCAGCGATCGCGCTGCTGTGCGGTCTCGGTGCCGGCAACTTCAGCTCGTCGATGGCGCACATCAGTTTCCTGTACCCGAAGCGCCTGCAGGGAACGGCGCTTGGGCTGAACGCGGGCGTGGGCAACCTGGGCGTCGGGCTGGCGCAACTGATCGCGCCGATCGCGATGTACGGCGGCGCGCTGCTGGTCCTCGGCGGCAGCGCGCAGACGCGCGAGATCGCGGGCGTTGCGACGAAGATCTGGGTGCAGAACGCGGGGTTCATCTGGGTGCCGCTGATCATGGCATCGGCGCTCGCCGCGTGGTTCTTCATGGACAACATCGCGACCGTGCGCGCGGGCTTTGCCGAGCAGGTTGCGATCATCCGGCATCGGCAGCAGTGGCGGATGAGCTGGCTCTACACCGGAACATTCGGTTCGTTCATCGGGCTGGCGGTCGGCTTCCCGATGCTGGTCGGCACGCAGTTTCCCGCCACCGATGCGTTCAAGTGGGCGTGGTCGCTGCCCGTCACCGCGGCGCTGGTGCGGCCGGTCGGCGGCTGGCTCGCCGATCGCGTCGGCGGCGCGAAGATCACGCTGTGGATCTTCGTCGTGATGGCCGTGGCGCCGCTGTACGCGGCCTATTGCCTGCCCGGCGCGGGCAGCGAAGGCAGCCTGACGGGCTTCGTGATCGCGTTCCTCGCGATGTTCCTCGCGGCGGGGATCGGCAACGGCTCGACGTTCCGGATGATTCCGATCATCTTCCGCACGCTGCGTGAGCGCGAGGTGAAGGACCGCGGCGACAAGGCAGCTCTCGAGGAGGCGCGCCGCGTCGGCGCGACCGAAGGCGCGGCCACGCTGGGCTTCAGCGCAGCGGTCGCCGCGCTCGGCAGCTTCTACATCCCCGTCGCCTACGGCTTGTCGATCACCGGGACGGGCAGCCCGTTCACCGCACTTGTCTGCTTCGCGGTGTTCTACCTCTCGTGCGTGCTGGGGACGTGGTACTGGTACGCACGCAGGGACGCCGAGGTCTGCTGCTGAGCCCTGCGGCGCATTCGCTAGCGGTGGTCGCGGTGGCCGCCGCGCGTGCGCTGGCCGCGCGAATGGACAAGACTCGTGCCGCTACGCGCCGTGATGGTTCGGCGCGGTGATGTTCCAGCGCTTCATCCGCCGGTACAGCGTCATGCGGGACAGGCCGAGCTGCTTCGCCACCGCGGTGACGTTCCAGTGCGCCGCGCGCAGATACTGCTGCAGCAGTTGCGCCTCGGGCGGCAGCACCAGCGGGGCCGGCGCTTCGTCCTGCGCGGCGCGCGCCGCTGCGGCGAGCAGCGCGTCGGGCAGATCGGCGAGCTGGATGTAGCCGCCGCTGCAGACGGCGGCCGCATACTCGAGCACGTTGCGCAGCTCTCGCAGGTTGCCGGGCCAGCGCCACGCGCGCAGCCAGTCCATCACCTCGGGCGCGATCGACGGCGCTGGATCGCCGATCTCGGCGAGCATGCGCCGCACGAGCCAGTCGAAGTCGGCGCGCTTGCGCAGCGGCGGCAGCTGCAGGTGCGCACCGTTCAGCCGGTAATACAGATCGTCGCGAAAGCGCCCCGCGCGCACCAGCGCTTCGAGGTCGCAATGGGTCGCGGATATCACGCGCAGGTCGACCTTGACCGGGCGCGTCGCGCCGATCGGCAGCACTTCGCGCTCGGCCAGCACGCGCAGCAGGCGCGCCTGCGCCTCGCGCGGCATATCGCCGATTTCGTCGAGGAATAGGGTGCCGCCGTCGGCTTCGATGATCAGGCCGCGCTTGCCCCTGGCGGCCGCGCCGGTGAAGCTGCCGGCGGTGTGGCCGAACAGCTCGCTCTCGATCAGCGTGTCGGGAATCGCCGCGCAGTTGACCGCGACGAAGGGTTTGCCGCGCCGCTCGCTCGCCGCGTGCAGCGCCTTGGCGAGGTACTCCTTGCCGGTGCCGGTCTCGCCGGTGACCAGCACCGACACCGGCGAGTTGACGAGCCGCGCCGCGCGTTCGATCTGGCGCTCCAGCAGTGCGTCGCCGCCAGTGAGCGCCGCCAGCGGTTCGGGCAGCCGGCATCGGGTCGGAGGATCGGCTGCAGCAGCGAGGCGCGCCGGCGGCGCGTCGGCGCGCATGAAGAGCAGCCGGCCGCCGCGCGTCGTCAACGCGCGCTGCTCGCTCGGGCGCGAGGCGACGAAGCGGCCGAGCTCCTCGAAGCGCGCGTTGAAGAGCTGCGCAAACGGCAGCCCGATCACCGGGCTGCGCACTTCGGCTTCGAGCAGCAGCTGCGCGCGCCGGTTGTGACCGATCACGCGCCCGGAGTTGTCGAGCGCGATCAGGAATTCCGGATTCGCATCGACGAACTCCGGCGACGGATTGAGCTTCAGGATCCAGTCGCGCTGGAACCACGACAGGAAGTTGGCGTTCTCCACAAAGTGCGCATAGACCTGCACCAGTTGCAGCGCGAGATGCTGGCTGCTCTTCGCCTGCGGCGAGACCAGCGCGGAGATGTCGAGGATCGCCTTCAGCTGCCCGAGTGGATCGAACACCGGCGCGGCCGTGCACGTCAACGGAATGTGGGTGGCGTCGAAGTGATCGTCCTGGTGCACGGTCAGCGCCCCGCGCGTGGCGATCGCGGTGCCCACGCCGCAAGTGCCGGCGTGGTGTTCGCTCCAGTCCGAACCGAGATACAGACCGGCGCGGCGCAGGCTGGTGTCGAGCTGCAGGTCCCCGATGAAATCGACCGTCACGCCGCGTTCGTCGGTCAGCAGCACGCAGTAGCCCATGCCGGCCACCTGCCGGTACAGCGTCTCCAGCCCGTGGCGCGCGATGCGCAGGAACTCCTCGATGCGCTCGCGGTGTTCGCGCACGAGATGACCCGGCAGGATCACTGCCTCCTGCATGCGCGTGGGATCGAGGCGGTGCTGCTGCACGCAGCGCGCCCACGAGGCGCGGATGACTTCGTCCGGGTTGTGCAGCGCGGCCAGTGCGGGCGGAAGCTCCCTGCCTTCGCCGGCAAGGTGGATCACGCTCTGGATGTGCTGGTGCTGGCGGGAGTGCATCGGCGTCTCCGTCCCGGCGAGAAGGCGGGACGATGAATGTACGCCGGGCGCTGCGGGGTGACGGCTAGCGTTGATGAGGGAGCCGTGAAGTCCGTCGCCCCGGCCTGCGCCGGGGCGACGGAGAAGTCACTCGTCGCTGTATTCGGCTTCGAGCAGGCTCGCGTGTGCAGCGGCCAGCCGCGCGATCGGCCCGCGCGGGCCGGAGCACGACACATAGTCGAGCCCGGCGTGGTGGCAGAAGCGGATCGAGGCCGGGTCGCCGCCGTGCTCGCCGCAGATGCCGACCTTGAGGTCCGGACGCTGCGCGCGGCCGTTGGCGATCGCCAGTTTCATCAGCTCGCCCACGCCCTTGACGTCGAGCACCTCGAACGGGTTGTCACGCAGCAGGCCCGCCTCGTAGTAAAGCGGCAGGAACTTGTTCTCCGCATCCTCGCGCGAGAACGAGAACGTCGCCTGCGTCAGGTCGTTGGTCCCGAACGAGAAGAACTCGGCGGTCTGGGCCAGGCGCTTCGCGCGCAGGCAGGCGCGCACGACCTCGATCATGCTGCCGAACTTCAGGGGCACCGTGATCCCGGACGCCGTCTCGACTTCCGCGTGGATGCGCTCGACCAGCGTGCCGATGCGCTTCAGCTCCTCGACCGTGACCACCTGCGGCACCATGATCTCGGGCGACACCTTGACGCCTTCGCGCAGGCACTCGGCCGCCGCCTCCAGCACCGCGCGGATCTGCATCTCGTAGATCTCGGGATAGGTCACGCCGAGACGAACGCCGCGGTGGCCCAGCATCGGATTCACCTCGGCCATCGCCTTGACCTTCGCC
>JBAIYN010000595.1:0-11899 GCA_037915775.1 Burkholderiales bacterium
TGCGCGGGAAGGAACGCGCTCACCCGGACCTCGTAAGCCGCAGGAGTTACGTATTCACTCAGACGATCGGCCGCTTCGTGCACGAGCAGGAACTGAACGGCCTGCTGGCGCCGTCGGCTCGCTGCGATGGCACCAATGCGGCGATCTTCAGGAAGGAGCGGCTTTCAAACGTCCGCGACCGAACGTTCTTGACCTACAAGCTCAACGCCGTACGGGATACATTCGCAGCGGAGCGGACGCCGGGCAGGAAGTGGATCAGACTGAAGCCGAGCAGCCTTGGCTGATGCCGCTCGGCGGCGTCCGACAACCCGTTCCGAGCGAAGGTGTTACCTATGTCTCCGGCATACACCGTCACCTATGTGACCGGAATACACCCCTTGATCTGTGGTGGGTCGTGAAGGATTCGAACCTTCGACCAACGGATTAAAAGTCCGCTGCTCTACCGACTGAGCTAACGACCCGCTCGGGAATCGCCGGCAGAGGGAACGCGGGGCCGGCGAACTGGTGAGGCGCGGATTATCCGCGTGCGCCGAAAACGAGTCAAACCGACGCGCGCCGGAATCAGGCGCTGCGCTCGAGCCGCCACGCCTGGTACTTCAGGCCGCCGACCGCGCCGGCGATGATCGACAGCCACGCGACCAGCGAGCCGAGCGAGAGGGTGGACACGCCGCTCATGCCCTGGCCGACCGTGCAGCCGAGTGCGGTGATGCCGCCGAATCCCATCAGCATCGCGCCGATGACATGGTTGGCCGTGTCCTCGGTGTCGCGAAACCCTTCCCAGCGGAAAGTGCGGCTCGCCAGCGCGTAGGCGGCGGAGCCGGCGATCATGCCGAACACGGCGGCGATGCCGAGGGTGATCGTCTTGCTGGTGTCGCTGAAGAACATCAGCCAGTCGAACGTGTACGCGATCGGCGCGACGAACGACAGCGATTCCATCCGCCCCGAGTTGGTCGCGAGAAACGTCTCTTCCAGCGTCTCCGGATGCTCGGCGAGGTGCCCGACGTGCCCCGACACGTACCAGACGCCGACGATTACGCCGCCGATCGCCAGTCCGGCGAGCAGGTTGTCGAACCGAAGGAAATCGCGGCGCGCGAAGACGAACGCGAGCAATGCGCCGGCAGAGATCGCCGCGACGATCCACTGCAGGGGCATCCTGTCCACCCCGGTCGCGCCAGCGAGCAGGGTCGGCAGATCCTGCGTGCTCGCGAACTGAACGCCGATGGGGTCGACCACAGTTGCGCGAACCACACCCAATGCGCCGCGCAGCGTGATGAACGCGGTGATTCCGAGGACGACGAATACGACCAGCGACTTCAGGCTGCCGCCGCCCAGGCGCACCAGCGTCCGGCTACCGCAGCCGCCGGCCAGAACCATGCCGAAGCCGAACGCGAGCCCGCCCAGGACATAGCTCGCCAGCGTGAAGCGCGGCGCCGTGTAGATGGTCTTGGACAGGTCGATGATGCCGGCCGTCGCCAGCGCGGTAGTGCCGAGGATGGCGACGGCGATGGCGAGCAGCCACTGCCGCATGCGCGTCCAGTCACCGAAATTCACGACGTCGGCCACCGCGCCCATCGTGCAGAAGGTCGTGCGCTGAGCCACGGCACCGAAGACGAACGCGAGCGCGAAGGTCCACCCTAGCACCGCGGCCCGAAGGCCGGGCAGGTCGGCGGCGGTGACTTCGGCGGGCATGCGGCAATCCTATCGCCGCGCGAAAACAAGTACCCGCGCCCAGGGCGCGGGTCTTCTACCGTTTGGTCGCAGGCAGCCGCTCGCGGGCTGCCTTCGCGGCCTCGCTGTCCGGATATTCCTTGAGTATCCGTTGCAGCGTGGCCTGCGATTGCGTCTTCTGGTTCAGTTCGAGCTGGCTGGACGCGATGTTCAGCAGCGCGTCGGGTGCGCGCGACGAATCGCGGTAGCGCTCGAGAATCACCTGCTGCGCGGCAATCGCGCTCTTGTAGTCCTTCAGGGAGTACAGCGAGTTGCCGAGCCAGTACTGCGCTGACGGCGCATACGCGGACTGCGGGTAGCGCGCCATGAACGACTGGAAGCTGGTCGCGGCGCCGCGAAAATCCCCGGCACGAAACTGCGCCAGCGCGGCGTCGTACGCGGCCTGCTCGGTGCGGTCGACGGTGGCTGACCGGCCGTCGATCGTCGTGGCGATCGGTTCGAGCTTCTTCAGCCGTGCGTCCACGTCGCCGTACAGGTCGCGGTTGCGCTGCTGCTGGACCGCGAGATCGTTGGCGAGCTTTTCGACCTGTCCGCGCAGAGCCGCGATATCTTGCTTCAGCGAATCGATCGTGTTGGCGAACTCAAGCTGGGCGCGGTTGGCGGTCTCGAGCTGCTCGAGCCGCTTCGCCAGCTCCGCGTCCTTTTCCTGCAGGCGCTTGTCCTGCTCTGCGACACGCGCGCGCAGATCGAGGATGGCCTGGCGCGCCTCGTCGTCGCCGAAAAGGGTCGCGTGGGCCGGCACAGTGAAGGCAGCCCAGGCGAGCGCCGCTGCAGCGAGGCGCGCGCAGGTTCTCATCGGATCACGCGTCACGAGAGCCGGTTACTTGTAGACGATATCGGCGCGGCGGTTCTGCGCCCATGCGGTCTCGTCATGGCCGGTCGCGCGCGGCTTCTCCTCCCCGAAGCTGACCGTCTCGATCTGCGAACTTGTGGCCCCGAGCAACTCGAGCCGGCTCTTCACCGCGTCCGCCCGCTTCTGGCCGAGCGCAAGGTTGTACTCGCGGCTGCCGCGCTCGTCGGTGTTGCCTTCGACCGTGACCTTGCGCTCCCTGTGGTCAGCCAGATACTTCGCATGGGTCTCGATCAGCGACTGGAACTCGGGCTTGACCACGAAACTGTCGAAGTCGAAGAACACGCTGCGCTTGGCCAGCGGGCTGTTGGGGTCGTTCAGCGGGTCCATGCGCGGCTGGGTTTCGACCGGCGCCACCGTGCGCGGACTCGCGCTCGTCGCGGGCGTCTGGGTGGTTGCCGCGGTGCTCTTGTCGGTGACGGGCGCCGGCTCCGAGAGCTTGGTCGATGCGCACCCGGCGACGAACAGGGCGGCCGCGGCCAGGCCAAGCAGGCGAATCATGGTGGTTTTCATGTCTCTTTCTCCCTAATTATTTGATGAAAGGCCCCCAGGTGGGTTCGCGCACATCGCCACTGGGGCCGGACAGACGCGTTCGCACGCGCCCGTCGGTGGAGGCGGTGGCAAGTATGCCGCGACCGTTGACCTCGGTCGCGTACAACAGCATTCGCCCGTTCGGGGCAAAACTCGGCGACTCATCCATGACCGTGTCGGTCAGCACAAGTTCCTGATTCGTGGCCAGATCGAGCGAATAAACCTGGAACCTGCCGCCGCGCCGGCCGACGTAGGCAAGCAGCCGCCCATCCGGGCTGACGCGCGGGGTGACGTTGTAGTCCCCAGTGAAGGTCACGCGCTGAACGCCGGAGCCATCGGTCGCCATCCGATAGATCTGCGGCCCGCCGCCACGATCGGAAGTGAAGTAGATGTACTTGCCGTCGGACGAATACGACGGCTCCGTGTCGATCGCGTCCGAGCGGGTCAGACGCCGCAGCCCGCTGCCGTCGGCGTTGATCGCGTAGATCTGCGAGTTGCCGTCGCGGGTCAGCACGACCGCCAGCGACTTGCCGTCCGGAGCCCACGCCGGCGCGCTGTTGCTGCCGCGGAAATTGGCGACCGCGCGCCGTTCGCCGGTGACGATCGTGTGCACGTAGACCACCGGTTTCCCCGTCTCGAACGACACGTAGGCGAGCCGCGTGCCGTCGGGCGACCAGGCCGGCGACATGATCGGCTCGCGCGAACGCAGCGCCGGTTGTGCGTTGGCGCCGTCGGCATCGGCAATGTCGAGCTGGAAGCTGTTCTTCGCCAGTTGCTCCACGTACGCGATACGGGTTGCAAACACGCCGCGCTCGCCGGTGATCTTCTCGTAGATCCGGTCCGCGATGCGGTGCGCATTCAGGCGCAGTTCGGCAGCCGTCGAAACGAACGACACGCCGTCGAGCTGGGCCTGCTTGACGGTGTCGTACAGCCGGAAGCGCAGATCGAAGCGCCCATCGGCGAGGCGGAACGCAGAACCCACGACCATCGCGTCGGCGCCGCGGCCGCGCCAATCCGTGAAGTTCACCGGCGCGGTTTCGGAAAGGGCGGCGCCGCCGGCATCGACCAGTCGGAACAGCCCCGACCGCTGCAGGTCGGCGCGCACGATCTCATCGACGGGTTGCGGCACGTCACCGTCGCGCTGGAAGTTCGCGATCGCGATCGGAAACTGGTTGGAACCGACACCGGTGATCTCGACGCGCAGCTGGGCATAGGCCAGCGAGCACCAGGCGAACGCAATGACGGCCGCCGTGCGAAAAAGGGACTTCATCATGTGGGGGAAATTATAGAAAGCGACCCATGGGAATCGACCCGGCCGGCCTCACGTCATTGCGCGTCAACCGGACGAAAACGGATGATGACGGTGCGGTCGACCGTGCCGTCGCGCTTGCGTGGAAACGGATCGGTGTGGCGAATCGCGCGTTCGACCGCCGCGTCGTAGCCGGGCAGGCCGCTCGGCTTCAGCAGCTTGACCGCGAGAATCTCGCCGGTCGGCAGCAGGTCGACCTCAAAATCCGCATAGATCTGCGGCGAGGTCCCGTCGGGCACGGCGAAGACGATGCGCGGCTTGATCAGGCTCACCAGCAGCGCGTTGTAGCTCGGGTCGCCGCGGCCGCCGCCACCGGCTCCGGCGGTCCCCGGCGTGGGTGCGCCCGCCTGCGCCAGCATCCGCTGCTCTTCCGCTTTGCGGATTGCCTCGCGCTGCGCGGCGGAGCGCTTTTGTTCCTCGACCTTGCGCTTTTCTTCCTCCGCCTTTTTCTTCGCGTCCTCGGCCTTGCGCTTCGCTTCGTCGATCTTGCGCTGCTCGGCCTCGCGCTGCTTTTCCTCCGCCAGCTTGCGCTGCCGCTCCTGCTGCAGAACGATGTCGGCATTCGGCTGCTCGGGCTGGGGCGCGCGCACGACCGGAGGCGGTGGCGGGGGAGGCGGCGCAACCTCGGCCGGCGGCAGCGCACCCCACAACTCGGCCACGACCTCGCCCTGCGGCTGGGTGCGCCATTGCACGTTGATCCACAGCGCCGCGAACAGCAATGCGTGCATCGCCAGCGCCAGCACGAACGAGCCGGTCGTGTTCTCGGTCGGCCGCGGCGTTCGCGGCGGCGTGACGACTATCGCGCTCACGCCGCCCCCTTCGCGCTTGCAGCGAATCCCACGACCGGGCCTGCAGGCCTGGCCGCTTCGCGAGGCGTTCGCCCGTGCGCAGGCACGGGCTCTCGTCCACGCTCAGCCCCCCAAGGGGGGTGAGAGCCGCGGCTCCAAGTCCGCCTGCGCGGGCTTGGACGGCTCGAACGCCCGTCGCGTCCCGCGACGGGCCGTCCGAGCCATCTTGGGGCGGCCCGGCGATGGCTCATCGCGGCTCCGGCTGCACCGCCAGCCCGACCCGCGCGATGTTCTCCTTCTGCAGCGCGCTCATGACCTTCATCACCTGCTCGTAGCGGACGTCCTTGTCGGCGAAGATCACGACCGGGGTCGGCGCATTCGGCTTCGCCTTCTGCCGCTGCTTGATGATCGCCACCGCGCCGGGCAGGTCATTGGCGAGTTCCTTGCCGGTGTCGCGCAGCAGCAGCTTGCCGTCGATCTTGATCACGATCTCCAACGGTCGATCCGGCGATCGGGATGACTTGCCTACGCTGGGCAGGTTGACGAGGCTCGGGTTCACGAACGGCGCCGATACCATCAGGATCACCACCAACACCAGCATGACGTCGATGTAAGGCACGACGTTGATGTCGGCCAGCAGCCGCCGGCTGCCGCCATCCTTGCGCCTGAGCAGGAGCGCCATTTCAGCGCGCGCCGTGCCGCCCGCGCCTGGGGCAGCGAATCATGTCAGCGGTGAGGCGAACGACCATCAGCGGTGCCGCTGCAGGATGTTCGAGAACTCCTCGATGAAGGTCTCGAACCGGTTGGCCAGTCGATCGATGTCGTGCGCGAAGCGGTTGTACGCGACGACCGCCGGGATCGCCGCGAACAGTCCGATCGCGGTCGCCACCAGCGACTCCGCGATGCCCGGCGCGACGCTGGCGAGCGTGGCCTGCTCCAGCGTCGCCAGCCCCGTGAACGCATGCATGATGCCCCACACGGTTCCGAACAGACCGATGTACGGGCTGACCGATCCCACCGATGCGAGGAACTGCAGCCGCCCCTCGAGCGCATCCATCTCGCGCTGGTAGCTGGCGCGCATCGCGCGGCGCGCGCCGTCGAGCGTGGCCTGCGCGTCGCCGCGCCCCTGCAGCTTCTGGAATTCGCTCATGCCGGCTTCGAAGATTCGCTCCAGCGCACAGGTGCGGTGGCGCCGGTTGGTTGCCTTCTGATGCAGCAGTTTCAGATCCGCGCCGCTCCAGAATTCGCGCTCGAAGGCGTCGGTCTCCTTGCGGGCGCGGCGGATCGAGAAGCCCTTGCCAAAAATCACCGTCCACGAGGCGAGCGACACCGCGAGCAGCAGCGCCATGATCAGCTGCACGACCAAGGTCGCCTTGGTCACCAGCGTCAGGATCGAAAGGTCGGCGGAAGCATTCATGTCTGGGGACCATCAGCAGTCTTGATCTTGTTGAGCAGCGGCGCCGGCAGGCGCGCCGGCGCCATCGTGGCGGCGTTCAGGCATGCCACCTTGACCCTCGCGGTGGCCAGGAGTTCATCTCCGCGCCGCGCCTCCTGCTCGAAAACGATATATGAACGCGCGAGCTCCGCGATCCGGGTTCCGATTGCCAGCAGGTCATCCAGCCGCGCCGGCCGCCGGTAGTCGATCGCCGCGCTCACGACGACGAATTGCAGTCCCTCGGCTTCGCGCAGCCGCTGCTGCTCGATGCCCAGGGCACGCAACCATTCCGTGCGACAGCGCTCAAAGAACATCAGGAACTTGGCGTAGTAGACGATGCCGCCGGCGTCGGTGTCCTCGTAGTACACGCGGACCGGCCAGTCGAATCGAGGCGTCGGATTGGCGACCACGGGGGCCGAGTCTATCGCGGCAGAGCCGGCATTCGTCGCGGCCGGACCCGGGCGCAGGTCCAGACCGTACAATCCGCGCCTTCGTGCAAACACGAGCGCGAGACAACTCCGCCTCAAAAGGGTCGGAGGCAGGGAGAAGCGCGAAGATGCTCAACCCGATTCGATGGTCCCGAGGCGCCGTCGCACTGGCCGCGTTGCTGCCGCTGCTTGCCGGAATCGCCGGCTGCGGCGAGGTCGTCAACAATCCGAACCCGCGCGGATCGGAGAAGACCAATACCCTGTTCACTGCGTTCCAGGAGCGGCCCAAGTATCTCGATCCGGTCAGCTCGTACAACAACAACGAGACGCCGTGGACTTTCAACATCTACGAGCCGCCGCTGCGCTATCACTACCTGAAGCGCCCGTACACGCTCGAAGGCAACACCACGACCGGGCTGCCCGAGGTGCGCTACCTGGACAAGGACGGCAAACCGCTGCCGGATGATGCGCCGGCCGACCAGATCGCGCTGTCCGTTTACACGCTGCACCTGAAGCCGGGCATCAAGTACCAGCCGCACCCGGCATTCGCGCGTCGCGCCGACGGCAGCTATCTGTATCAGGACCTGAAGCCGTCGGATATCAAGGACAAGTGGTCGATCGAAGACTTCCCGCTCAAGGGGGCCGCGGTGACCACGCGCGATCTGACCGCCGATGACTACGTGTACCAGATCAAGCGGCTCGCCAGCCCGTACGTTCCGACGCCGTCGCCGCTGTACGGATTGCTCAACCAGTACATCGTCGACCTGAAGGGGCTCGGCGACCGATTGCGCGCCGAACACAAGCAGGCGCTGGCCAGCCGCGATCCGCAGGACCTGTACCTGCCGTGGCGCGACCTGCGGCAGGTGCGCTTCGACGGCGCGCGCGCGCTCGACGATCACACGCTCGAGATACGCGTGATGGGCAAGTACCCGCAGTTCAAGTACTGGCTGGCGATGACGTTCTTTGCGCCGGTGCCGTGGGAGGCGGACAAGTTCTATGCCCAGCGCGGGATGGCCGACCATGCGCTGACCCTGAACCAGTGGCCGGTGGGTACCGGGCCCTTCATGCTCGTCGAGCAGGGGCCGAACCGCTATGTGATGGATCGCAACCCGAACTATCGC
Source organism: Burkholderiales bacterium (assembly GCA_037915775.1). Taxonomy (GTDB): domain Bacteria; phylum Pseudomonadota; class Gammaproteobacteria; order Burkholderiales; family Burkholderiaceae_F; genus JAKOQB01. Next base: position 8,191 of record JBAIYN010000595.1, read on the forward strand.
GGCGAACCGTATCCGTGCGAAGGGATGCCGGGCGATCGCGAGAAGGGCTGGCTCGACGACTGCGGCAAGTCCACGCCGTTTCTCGACCACATGATCTCGACGATCGAGAAGGAGCGCCAGCCGCTCGAAGCGAAGGTGATCCAGGGCTACTACGACGTGCCGCAGATCGAGCGGCTAGACGACGGCTTCAAGCTGCAGCAGGAGCTGCGCGACCAGACCGGGCGCTGGAAACTGCTGCAGGAGCACGGCATCCAGCTGCCGACGTCGGTCGAGCCGAACAACTGGTACATGGGCTTCAACTGGCTCGACCCGGTCGTGGGCCGAGGGGCGACCCCCGAGGAGGAGGTGCGCCATCGCAAGCTGCGGCAGGCGATCTCGATCGCGACCGACTGGGAGGAGTACACCAACATCTTCTTCGACACCTACGGCGAGGCCGAGACCGCGATGAGCCCGCTGCCGCCGGGCGTGTTCGGCTACCGCGCCGGCTGCGAAGGGATCAATCCCGTTACGCACGTGTGCAAGGACGGCCGGCGACAGCGCCGCACGCTGGACGAAGCGAAGAAGCTGCTGGCCGAGGCGGGCTATCCCGGTGGGCGCGATGCGAAGACCGGCAAGCCGCTGGTGCTCTATTACGACAGCAACGGCGTCGGCCCGGCCTACCAGGCGCGTCTCGACTGGCAGCAGAAGCAGATGGCCAAGCTTGACATCCAGCTCGAGATCCGCGCCACCGACTACAACCGCTTCCAGGACCGGATGCGCAAGGGGCAGGAGCAGATCTTCTTCTGGGGCTGGAACGCCGACTATCCCGATCCGGAGAACTTCCTGTTCCTGCTGCACAGCTCGCAGTCGAAGGTCAAGTTCGATGGCGAGAACGCGGCCAACTACGAGAACGCCGAGTACGACAAGCTCTACGACGAGATGAAGAACCTGCCCGACGGGCCGCAGCGGCAGGCGGTGATCGACCGGATGGTGAAGATCGTGCAGAACGACGCGGTGTGGATGTTCGGCATCTTTCCCGGCGCCACCGGCGTGTACCAGACGTGGGTGCACAACGCCAAGCCGGCGCTGATCCTGAAGGACCAGGCCAAGTACCTGCGCATCGACGTGCCGCTGCGAACCGCCAAGATCGCCGAGTGGAACAAGGCACGGCCGTGGCCGATCGCCGTCTTCTTCGCATTGGCGGCTCTCGTGATCTGGCCCGCGTGGCGATTGTGGCAGCGGCGCGAGCGAACGACCGCGCGCGGGCGGCTCGTCGGGGCGGACGCGGCCTGATGCTTGCCTATCTGGTACGCCGGCTGCTGTACGCAGTGTTCGTGATGGCGGGCGTGAATCTGCTCGTCTTCATCCTGTTCTTCACGATCAACACGCCGGAGGACATGGCCCGCCTGCAGCTGGGCGGCAAGCGCGTGACGGCCGAAGCGGTCGAGCGCTGGAAGGCAGAGCGCGGCTTCGACAAGCCGCTGTACTTCAATTCGAAGGCGCCGGGGCTGGCGAAGCTGACCGACACGGTTTTCGTCGACACCACGGTGCGGCTGCTGCACTTCGACTTCGGCAAGACCAACGAGGGGCGCGACATTGCCGAGGAGGTCCGCGAGCGACTGCCGATCTCGTTCGGCATCGGGGTGCCGGTGTTCATCCTGACGGTAGGGGTGTCGGTCGTCTTTTCGCTCGGCCTGGCGATGTTCCGCGGCACGAAGCTCGACACGGCGGGGGTGGTGCTGCTGGTCGCGCTGATGTCGATCTCGTCGCTGTTCTTCATCATCATGGGGCAATACGTGTTCAGCAAGGTGTTGCGGCTGGCGCCGCTGTCCGGCTACGTGCCGGGACCGGAGATGTTCAGCTTCGTGATGCTGCCGATCCTGGTGCTGGTGGTCGCTCGGCTGGGGCCGGATGCGCGGCTGTACCGGACGATCTACCTGGAAGAACTCGGCAAGGACTACGTGCGCACCGCACGCAGCAAGGGGCTATCCGAGTTCGCGATCATGTTCCGTCACGTGCTGCGCAATTCGCTGCTGCCGATCATCACCTCGTCGGCGTCGCTGCTGCCCGTGGTGTTCGGCGGTGCGATCGTGACCGAGACATTCTTCGCGATCCCGGGCCTCGGCGCGCTGACGATCGAAGGCATCACGCAGCAGGACTTCTCGATCGTGCGCGCGATGGTGTTCTTCGGCTCCGCGCTCTACATCGCGGCCTACCTGCTGACCGACGTGCTGTACGCGGTCGCCGATCCGCGCATCAGGCTGCACTGATGAGACTGCCCCCACGCTCGCTACACTCGCTGCCCCCCGGGGGGGCGCCTCAGTACCTTCGGGCGGCCGCGCGGTACTGAGATGAAACCAGTGATCCTGTGGACCGACTGGGCAGTCCTGATCGTGCTGGTGGGTGCGAGCCTCTACGCGTGGCGCGTCCGGCGCACGCCGCATCTGGCGGCGACGTGGCGCAAGGCGTTTCTGCAGCCGGTCGGCGCCTCGACGGCGACGCTTCTGGCGATCGTGGTCGCGATCGGCGTGCTCGATTCGCTGCACTTTCGCGAGCGCCTTCCAACCGAAGGCGGGCAGGCGGCGTATTCGCCGGTGACGCGCTCGGCGCTCGACGTGCTTCTCGCGCGGCAGGAATCCGGCCGCGAGACGACCTACTCGGAGCCGCTCGCGTATCTCAGCTACCAGAAGGAAGCGACGGAGATCGACGGTCGGACGGTGCGCGACTTTCCTCGACTGAAATACGGTGGCGCGCATTTGCATGATCCGGCGCACGAGTGGGCCGGCGACATCCTGCGGCGCACGGCGATGGGCCTGGCCGGCGGCGCATTGGCTTCCGCGCTGCTCGCAGTGCTGGTGGCGCTGCGGCGCGCGCGCCGGCAGCGCCAGACGCTGTCGGCATCGCTGGCGGACATCGTGCGGGGTCGCACCGAATATCCGGTGCGCGCGGTGCTGGTCACGCTCGGCGCGCTGCTGCTGCTGGCCGGACCGATCACCGCGCTGTCGGTCGAATATCACGTGTTCGGCACCGACCGCATCGGCAACGACCTGCTCTATCTGGCGCTGAAGAGCATCCGGACCGCGCTGGTGATCGGCACGATGACCACGCTGGTCACGCTGCCGATCGCGGTCGGGCTCGGCATCGCGGCGGGCTACCTGCGCGGCTGGGTCGACGAGGTGATCCAGTACATGTACACGGTGCTCAATTCGATTCCGTATCTGCTGCTGCTGGCGGCGGCCGTGCTGATCCTGATCATCTTCATCGACAACAACCCGGATCTGTTCCAGACCGCCGCCGAACGCACCGATGCGCGGCTGTTCTTCCTGTGCGTCATCCTGGGGGTCACGAGCTGGACCGAACTGGCGCGCCTGATCCGCGCCGAAGTGCTGCGGCTGCGCGAGCTGGAGTACGTGCAGGCGGCGCAGGCATTCGGCGTCAGCACCTGGCGCATCATGATCGTGCATCTGGTGCCGAACCTGATGCACGTGATCCTGATCAACGTGGTGATCGCGTTCTCCGGCCTCGTGCTGGCCGAGGCGATCCTGTCTTATGTCGGCGTCGGCGTCGATCCTTCGATGGCGAGCTTCGGCACGCTGATCAACACGGCGCGCGCCGAGCTGTCGCGCGAGCCCGCGATCTGGTGGACGCTCGCCACCGCGTTCACGTTCATGTTCGTGATCGTGCTGTCGGCGAATCTCTTCGCCGACGCGGTGCGCGACGCGTTCGACCC
>JBAIYN010000476.1:0-10748 GCA_037915775.1 Burkholderiales bacterium
TCACCCGCGCCGCGATCAAGGAGATGATGCTGCCGTCGCTGCTTCCGGTGCTGGTGCCGGTCCTCGTCGGCCTCCTCCTCGGGCCGCAGGCGCTCGGCGGCGTGCTGATGGGCACGATCGTCACGGGCCTCTTCGTCGCCATCTCGATGACGACCGGCGGCGGCGCGTGGGACAACGCCAAGAAGTACATCGAAGAAGGCAACCACGGCGGCAAGGGCTCGGACGCGCACAAGGCGGCCGTGACCGGCGACACCGTCGGCGATCCGTACAAGGACACCGCCGGCCCGGCCGTGAACCCGCTGATCAAGATCATCAACATCGTTGCGCTGCTGATCGTGCCGATCATTGCGTCGATCCACGGCGGCAAGCCCGCCGCGGCGATGCCTGCCGCACCGGCCGCGGTCGTCGCCCCCGCCGCGACCCCCGCGCCGGCCGCTCCTGCAGCAATGCCCGCTGCGCCGGCGGCGGCACCCGCTCAAGAAATGAAGAAAGAAGAAGAAAAGAAATAAGAAGAATGCGAAGCGCGCCTCGGCGCGTGACTTTCAGCGGGCGGTGCGGTTCAATCCTCACCGCCCTTTTTATTTGCCATGCCGACGTTCGAACTTCGCAGTGCGCAACCCGCCGATCTGCCCGCGATCGCGGCGATCTACGGCCACCACGTGCTGCACGGCCTGGCGAGCTTCGAGCTTGACCCGCCGTCAATCGAAGAGATGCGCGCGCGTTTCGACGCAATCGTGCGCGCCGGCTATCCGTATCTGGTTGCGCACGCAGGCGCGCGCGTGCTCGGCTACGCGTACGCCAACCACTACCGAACGCGGCCTGCGTACCGCTATTCGGTCGAGGATTCGATCTACGTGGCGCCCGATGCGACCGGCCGCGGCATCGGCAGGCAACTTCTCGTGCGGCTGATTGCCGAGTGCGAGGCGCGCGGCTACCGGCAGATGCTGGCGGTGATCGGCGATTCGGCCAACGCGCCTTCGATCGAATTGCATCGCGCATGCGGCTTCGAACAGGTCGGCCTGCTTCCGTCGATCGGCTGCAAGTTCGGCTGCTGGGTCGACAGCGTGCTGATGCAGCGCGCGCTCGGCGACGGCGACCGGACGCTGCCGAGCCACCGCACCGCCTGATCTTTCGCGCCCTCAGCGCATACGCGCGACCTGCCGCACGCCGCCCTCACCGACCGACTCGAACAGCATCCGTGCCGGCTCCGAAACGCGCTTGCCGCGCAGGTACAGGTACAGCCCCATGTGAGGAAGCCGCGGCAGGCCGTCGGCGTCTCCGAGCACACGCAACTCGGGCGCCAGCATCTCAATCATCCGCACGGTCACACCCAAGCCGGCGCGCAGTGCCGCGCGCAGATTGCCGAAGTCGAGGGAGGTCGACACGTGACGGATCCGCCAGGCGATGCGCTGCGCGTCAAGCGCGGCGATTGCGGTCGCGCGATACGAACTCGGCTCGTCCGGCACGACCAGCGGAATCGGCTGCTCGCGGTTCAGCACGAAGTCCGCCGCTGCCATCCACACCATGGGCGAGGTGCGCAGCCTTACGTGCGGGAGCGCCCGATCCTCCGATCCTTCCGGCACGCCGATGAGCGCAATTTCGACCTCACCCTGCTTTAGGGCCTGCATCAGGTGCGCGGTTCGCGCCGGATGAACCTCGATCTGCACGTTCGGGAAGAGCTGCGAGAAGCGGAGCAGCAGCGGCGGCAGCAGGATCTCGCTGGCGTCGTGCACGGTGCCGATGCGCAACGGCCCGCGCAGGTCCGGCGCGGCGAGAGAGAGCAAGGCTTCGTCGCCTAATACGAGCAGACGACGCGCGTAATCGAGTAGCCGCACGCCAGACGGCGTCAGGCGCTTGGAACGGCCAACCTTTTCGAACAACGCCACGCCGAGGTCCGCCTCGAGACGAGCCATCTGCTGCGTGACGGCCGACTGGGTTCGATGCACCTGCTCGGCCGCCAGTGCGAAGCTCTGACGGTCGGCAATGGCGACGAAGGTCCGCAGCAGTTCGAAGTCGAGGGCACGACTCATGCTTAAGGAACACTTATGTTTCGGTCAAGAAGTTTCGCTTGTTTCGCGCCGAGGGCAAGCATACGCTCGCCGACATCGCAGCCGCAGCTCAGAGTGACAACGGTTCAATCCAGCACGACGCGGCGGCCGCGCCAGGACGATGCAGATCGATTAGCCTCGCTTCAGCGAGGGCGGCTTTCCGGGACCACCGGAGGAGGCACGATGGAACACGAGACCTATCCGCTGCAACGCTTCGTGACGGACCTGCAGCGACTCGCACATGACGCGGACGACGAGGCCGCGCTGCTCCAAGCGCTGCGACCACTTGCGCAGCGCTTCGCGCGCGACGACGCCTGGAAGAACCCTCACCTCTATGAAGTCAATCCGGAACAGGGCTTCGGCGTACACAAGTTGCACGAAGAACCCGATCACTCGCTAGCCATTTTCGCGGTCAGCTGGCTCCCTGGGCGCGGCGCTCCGCCTCACGATCACGGGACGTGGGCGGTCGTGGTCGGCGTCGACGGCGCCGAACGTAATACCTTCTGGGAGCGACTCGACGATCGTTCGCGCCCGGGTTACGCGCAGTTGCGCAAGACGGGCGAGAAGACATTCGGCCCCGGTGAAGCGCTGGCGATGCCGAGCGGAATCATTCACAGTGTAAGCAACGATTCGGCCACGACCACCCTGTCGCTGCACCTGTACGGCCGGCACATCAACTTCACTACGCGCTCGCAGTTCGATCCCCGGAGCAACACAGAGATGCCTTTCATCGTCGCCGTGGAACCGGCGCACTGAAGTCCGGGGCTGTCGGACGGCCACCGCATTTCGCCGCACTTCCTCCATCCCCGCCGACTACATTGCCCTGCCCAAGGGCGTGCCTCGCGTCAAATGGGACGAACTGGCGGACCCGCCCAATCGGTGAGCCTGAACCTCTCGCTGCCGCTCGACATCAGAGGGACTTGACGATCGCCAGCACATCGCGGAATCGCTCATCGTTCCCGCGCCGTGTCCACTCGAACAGCACCGTCTCCGTCGTCGTCAGAACGCAGCCGGCCTGCTCCATCCGCCGCAGCGCGAGTTCGCGGTCGAATGCGCGCACGCCGCGCGAACCGATCGCGTCGGCGACCACGAACACCTGCAGCCCGTGCTGCTGCAACCCGAGCGCCGCCTGCAGCACGCATACATGCGCCTCCATCCCGGTCATCACGACCTGGCGCCGACCCGTCGCGCGAACGCGCTCGACGAGTTCCGGATGGTCGGTGGCGCCGAACGCGGTCTTCTCGAAGATCTCGCCGGGCTCGAACTGCGAGCGAATCGGCTCGATCACCGCGCCGATCTGGTTCGGGCAGTGCTCGGTCAGCAGCCGCGGGACGCCAAACAGCGCCGCGGCGCGCATCAGCGCATCGGTGCGACGAATGATTTCGTGATGTCCTGCTATGTGCGGCGCGAGCTTCTGCTGGATGTCGATCACCAGCAGCACGGAATCGTCGCGTTTCAGTCGCATCGCTATTTGGCCAGGCTCGGCACGTCGGCGGCAGCAGCCGCGCGCGCCGCCGGCCACGGCAGGGTCGCGGTCGCTGCCAGTTCGGCGATCTGGCAGCCAGCCACGCAGCAGCGCGCGGGCTGCCGGTTGCGCGTGATCTTGCGCGTCTCGTCGGCCAGAATGCCGCGATCGAGCAGGCGCTCGACGAGATCGACCTTGCTGCCGATCGGATAGTTGCGATAGATCTCCGTCTTCATCGCGTCCGGCGAGCCGCCGCCGTGCAGGCTGATCACCGAATACCAGCCGGCCTGGTACGACGCGGTCAGGTCCTCGACGAAGCGCGCCGCCTCGATGCGCTTCTCGTAGGGGATGTCGCTTCTCGCGGTCAGCACCTCGGACAGCCGCCCGGCGGTGGCCGGGTTGTGGTCCTCGTCGGGACCCGGCAGCGTGACGATCAAGCCGCCGGACACGTGATGCGCGAGCCGATGCATGTCGTAGATCTGCGTGGCGAGCAGCAGCTTGCCGATGTTCGCGAACACCGGCTCCGGCGTGATGTTGCCGGCTGCGCCGGTCTCGCCGTACACCGAGGCCGCCACGCCGCAGGCGAAGAATCCCTCGACGATCTTGATCAGCTCGACCATCGAATCGCGCAGGTTGTAGTTGTGATCCAGGTCGAGCCCGTTGGCTTCGATCATCAGCGCGCCGGCGCCGATCAGCAGGTCGCCGAAGCCGGCGCGCGCGCCAATGCAGGTGTGGCGGTGCTGGCTGGTGTAGCTGTAGACGAGGGTCGCAGCGTGTTCCCACTCGCCGGCCAGGAACACGCGCTCCCACGGCACGAACACGCGGTCGAACAGGCACACGCCGGTGGACTGACCGAACCTTGCGCTGAACCTGGCCGCCGAATCGCCCGGCCGCCCGGCCGGCCGCGCGACGATGGTAAGTCCCGGCGCGTCGACCGGCACCGCGCACGCCACCGCGAAGTCGGCATCCGGCTCGGTCATGTTGCGGCCCGGCAGCACGACGAGTTCGTGCACGTACGGTGCGCCGGTGACGATCGCTTTCGCGCCCGAGATCACAATCCCGCGCGCATTGCGCTCGACGATGTGCAGATAGCTGTCGGGATTGGGTTGCCGGCTCGGTCGCAGCGAGCGGTCGCCCTTGGCGTCGGTCATCGCCGCGCCGAGCGTCAGGTCGTTCGCGTACGCGTGCGCGAGGTAGGCCTGCAGCCGCTCGTGATATCCGGTTCCGTGGTCTGCGTCGGTGACGTGCGTGGCGTGATACAGCGCATTCAGTACGTCGCCGGCCAGATAGCGTTGCGCGCAGCCGGTCTCCTGGCATACAAGCCGCGCCGCCTCGAGCTTGTTCAGAAGGTCGGCGGTCGTATGCGTGAGCGCGATCATCCGGTTCACCGGCGCCGCGAATCCGGGCACGGCTGCCCGCATCAACGGCGCGAGGTCGGCGCGCAGTCCGAGCTCGTACGTCCGCGCCACCGCGTTGACTCCGGGCGCCAGGCGCGGCTCGTCGGCGACGCTGTCGACGCGGTCGCCGTCGACGTAGACGACCGGTTTCAGTCGCCGCAGCGATTCGCGATAGGCGTCGGCGGACATCAGCATGCGTGCTCCTTTCCGGTGGACTCTCCTTGCGCCACGCAGGCCGGCACCGGATGCGGCGACTGTACTCCCGCCGTCACGCGGCGGCGCGCCGCGGCCGGCCCACGAAGAACGTCATCACCGCTCCCAGCGCAGCCGCGCCTGCCAGCACCGCGATGCCGCCGTCCCATCCTCCGCCCGGGGCGCCGGCCGCGCGACCCTGATCGACCACCCAGCCCACCCAGGGCTGCAACACGCCGGTGCCGAGGAAGATGCCGACATTGGCCACCGACGTCGCGATCCCCGAATACTGCGGCGGATTGGCCTCCTTCGCCATGGTCCACGACAGTGTGAAGCCGGGGATCATCAGCCCCATCAGCAGGAACCAGGCCAGCGTGGCCCACAGCGCCCACTGAGCGTGCAACAGCCAGGGCGCCCAGGACAGCGCATACGCAAGCACGAAGACCCGCATCACGCCTGTGCGGCTGCGCAGCCGATCGGAGATCACGCCGATCGCCAGCGCACCGAATGCGACACCAAGCAGCAGCAGGCTCGAATGCTCCGCCGCATCGACGCGCGACATTCCATAGGCCTGTTGCAGGTAAGGCACCGCCCAAAGCCCGGCGAATGCGAGGTAGCTGCCGCCGACACCGACATTGACGAAGAACGCCGGCCAGGTCGCGGGATTCGCCAGCACTCTCGCCAGTGCCTGCAGCCACGGCACCCGCGCCGCCGCGGCCTGCGCCGCGTGCACCGGCGCATAGCCCAGTTGCTCGGGTCGGTCGCGCACGCGCCACCACGCTGCAACTGACAGCAGCGCCGACAGCGCCGCCAGCGCGAGAAACACCGAGCGCCAAGAAGTCTGCGTGACCGCCCAGGCCAGCGGCGCTCCGGCGATCACCGCGCCAAGATTGCCGACGAACATCGTCACACCGATCAGCGTCGCGAAGCGTTCCGCCTCGAACCACACCGCAGATACCTTCAGGATCGAGATGAACGCGACGGCAACGCCGACCCCGACCAAAGTGCGCCCGACCGCCGCGACCTCCCATATCGGAGCCAGCGCAAACAGCGCCGAACCGAGCGCCGCGATCGCCGAACCGCCGATCAGCAGCTTGCGCGGGCCGAGCGTGTCAGCGAGCACGCCGACCGGGATCTGCAGCAGGGTATAGACGTAGAAGTAGGTCGCCGCGAGCGTGCCGAGCACCGCGCCGCTGATCGAGAACGCCCGGGTAAGCTCGCCCGCAATCGCGGCCGGCGCGGTCCGGTGGAAGAACGACAGCACATAGGTTGCCAGCGCCAGGCTGAAGACGATGCGGCGCGCCTGTATGAAAGGCATCATGGGTCGATTGCCGACCCGCTGGGTTGGAGCAGACATGGTGTTCGAGGCGGAAGGCCGCAAGCATGCCCGATCGACGCCGATCCGTCGATGCGCAACGCCCGCATGAGCGCTGATCTCGAACTGCGCCTGCGACGGCACGTCGACGCGCTGGCCGGCGACATCGGCGAACGCAACGTGCGGCGGCCGTCCGCCCTGCACGCGGCCGAGGCGTACATCGCCGGCGAATTCGCCGGGCTCGGCTGTGAGGTCGTGCGCCAGACCTACCTCGCCGACGGCGTCGAGTCCTCCAATCTCGAAATCTCGCTCCCGGGCGGCGGACGCGCCGGCGAGATCGTGCTCGTCGGCGCGCATTACGACACCGTGCCGGGATCACCCGGTGCGGACGACAACGCGAGCGGCGTGGCCGGATTGATCGAGATCGCGCGTGCCCTGCGCGAGGTGCGTCCGTCCCGGACGATCAGGCTGGTTGCCTTCGTGAACGAGGAGCCGCCCTTCTTCTTCTGGGGCGAGATGGGCAGCAAGATCTACGCGCAGGCCGCACGGCGCCGCGGCGACGACATCCGCCTGATGCTGTCGCTCGAAATGCTCGGTTTCTATTCGGACGGGCCGCGCAGCCAGGACTACCCTCCGCTGCTGCGCTGGTTCTATCCCGAGCGCGGCAACTTCATTGCTTTCGTGTCGAACCTGCGATCGCGGCGGGCGTTGCGCGACTGGGTGCGCGTGTTCCGCAAGCACAGCGACTTTCCGTCGGAATCCCTGGCGAGCCCCGCGATCGTTCCCGGAGTCTCCTGGAGCGACCAGCTGTCGTTCTGGCGCGCGGGCTATCCCGCGGTGATGGTCACCGACACCGCCTTCTACCGCTATCCGCACTATCACCGCTCGACGGACACCCCCGACCGGATCCGCTATCCGGAGATGGCGCGCGTGGTCGACGGACTCGCACGGGCGATCGCGGCGTTCGCGTCGGAAGCCTCGCCCGCCCGCTGAACCGCGACACTGTATATTTCGCCAGTACCCCGCTGCGGCGCGTCGCCGGCGGGTCCGACGCATGCAGCCGATGGCCATCGATACCGCGCTCGACCTCGATTCATCTGCGCCGCCCGCCGGGCGGCCCCGCAGCGCGCGGCATCCGCTATCGACGCTGAATCCGCGCCAGCTCGCAGCGGCCGAACACGGCGACGGTCCGCTGCTGGTGATCGCCGGCGCCGGCTCCGGCAAGACCAACACGCTCGCGCATCGGGTGGCACACCTGATCGCGCGCGGCGCCGATCCGCGCGCGATTCTGCTGCTGACCTTCTCGCGCCGTGCCGCGGTCGAGATGATCCGACGGGTGGAACGCATCGTTGGCGCGACCACGCCGCGACGGCCGCTCGCGCTCGACTGGGCCGGCACCTTCCACGCGGTCGGTGCCCGGCTCGTGCGCGAACACGCCGAGCGTGTCGGCCTCAATCCGGCATTCACCATTCACGACCGCGAAGACTCCGCTGACCTGATGAACCTGGCGCGGCACGATCTCGGCCTGTCGTCGACCCACAAGCGCTTTCCGCTGAAGGGCACCTGCCTGGCGATCTATTCGCGCACCGTGAACACGGAAACGCCGCTCGGAACGGTACTCGCGCACTCGTTTCCTTGGTGCGCCGCGTGGGAGGACGACCTGAAGCGGCTGTTCGCCGCGTACGTCGAGGCCAAGCAGAGGAACGACGTGCTCGACTACGACGACCTGCTGCTGTACTGGTCCGCGATGATGAGTGAGCCCGCGATCGCCGCCGAAATCTCGTCGCGCTTTTCACATGTGCTCGTCGACGAGTACCAGGACACGAATCGCCTGCAGGCGTCGGTGCTGATGGCGCTGAAGCCGGACGGCCACGGCCTCACCGTGGTCGGCGACGATGCGCAGGCGATCTACGCGTTTCGCGGCGCCACGGTGCGCAACATCCTCGAGTTCCCGCGCCGCTTCGATCCGCCCGCCAACGTGGTCACGCTCGAGCAGAACTATCGCTCCGCGCAGCAGATCCTCGACGCCGCGAACGCGGTGATCGGGCTGGCCGCAGAGCGCTTCACCAAGAATCTGTATTCCGAGCGCAGCAGCGGCTCGCGTCCGCGGCTGGTCACCGTGGCCGACGAGGCGATTCAGGCGCGCTACGTGGTCGATCACGTCATGGCGCAGCGGGAGCAGGGAATCGCACTGCGTGCGCAGGCGGTGCTCTTCCGCGCCTCCCATCACAGCCTGCCGCTCGAACTCGAACTGGCCCGCCGCAACGTGCCGTTCGTGAAATTCGGCGGCCTGAAGTTCCTCGAAGCCGCACACGTGAAGGATCTGCTTGCCTGCCTGCGCTGGGCCGAGAACCCGCGCGACCGCGTGGCGGGATTCCGCGTGCTTCTGCTTCTGCCTGGCGTCGGTCCGAAGACCGCGGCGCGCGCGCTCGATCGCCTGGCCGCTGCCGGCGACGCGGTCGATGCACTCGCGCAATTCGCCGCACCTGCCGCATGCGCCGAAGACTGGCGCGCGCTGGTCGAGCTGGTGCGCACGCTGCGCATGCGCCCTGGGTGGCCGGTCGAACTCGCCGTCGCGCGCGCGTGGTACGAGCCGCACCTCGAGCGCCGGCACGACGATGCGCAAGCGCGCCTGGCGGACCTGATTGCACTGGAGAACATCGCCGGCGCCTATCCGTCGCGCGAGCGGTTCCTGACCGAACTCACGCTCGATCCACCCGACGCGACGAGCGATCAAGCCGGCACGCCGCTGCTCGATGATGACTATCTGATCCTGTCGACGATCCACTCGGCCAAGGGACAGGAGTGGGACTCGGTGTACGTGCTGAACGCCGTCGACGGCTGCATCCCGTCCGACCTCGCGACCGGGACGCCGCAGGAGATCGAGGAGGAGCGCCGGCTGCTGTACGTCGCGCTCACGCGCGCAAAGGACCAGTTGCACGTGATCGTACCGCAGCGTTTTTACGTTCAGCAGCAATCCGCGGGCGGCAACCGTCACGTCTATGCATCGCGCACGCGCTTCATCCCGCGCGAACTGGAGCGGTCGTTCGAATCGGCCGCCTGGCCGACCGAGGTGACGAATCCGAATGGGGCCGATGCGCGTCCCGCCACCAAGGGGATCGATCTCGCCGCGCAGATGCGGGCCATGTGGCGTTGAGCGTGGCGCGGCCGATCGCCTGATGGCGCGCGCCGGTCCAGTGCGCACCGGTCGACAGCGATTCGCGTAAACGCCCGGAGAGTCTGGTTCTCACGCCTGCACCCGAAGCCGTCCGCGCGATATCCAGCTCGGAGTCCCGAGGCGCACGCCCAACCTGCACGACGGCAAAGAGCCCGTTGCAGCCTGCATCGTGACGTGCGCAAGTCGTTGTTCAAACGCGTCACTGCCCGCCGAGCGCTGCGCGGTGTGTAACGACTACGGTGCCACGCGCGACCAGCGACGGGCGTAACGCCGAGAGTTGGGCTCACTGCTTCGCGGCAGGCCGGTCATGGCCCGCGTCGCTAGCGCTCCATTCTTTCCGCGTTGTAGGCGCCGATCGGTCTTCGCACGACGTGTAACGAGGACCGTGGCATTCAATGCCGACGATAGCCACATACATATACAGAGTGCGGCATTGACGACGGAAGTTTTCTGTCGCGACCCGTGACGACGCGCTTCCGCTTACCGCAATCGGCGGAACTTGCTGCTTCGAAATCCCGCCGGCGCTGGGCGCGCTTGTTCCTCGTCAACGTCGTGGTCCTGGTTCAGGTTCAAGCTTCGTCAACATTCTTTCAATGCGATGTCAACAATCAGTTCGGTCCGCGCCCGCTGCGCCGCATGCAATCACGCATGTGCTCGGCAGCCGGGCCGATCGACGCGCTCGGCACGTTCTCGCCAATCTCATCGTTGTTCAGGTACTGCAAATCGGATTCCAGGCTGGAGTTCTCGTCAGAGGAGAGTCATATGGTCCATGCAAGATTCAGTTGGGGATTGATAGCGCTGCTGGCGGCGGCCCTCATCGGCTGCAGCGGCGACAAGGGCGATACGGGCGCGCAAGGGCCGGCGGGCGCGCAGGGGTCGACGGGGCCTGCAGGCCCTCCGGGACCGAGCGCCTCGCAAGTCGCCTCTCCTGAAACCTGCGTCATGTGCCACGCCGGCGACGGCGCGGTCGCCAAGACGGGGAGCGCGCACCAGGCAGCGTATGAGCAGCTGTATCAGGACGGCGTCATCAAGGTTTCGAGCATGGCCTTCGCGGCCAGCGGAACGACGGCCACGCTGACGTTCAAGATGACCAAGAGCGGCGCGCCGTTCGATTGCACCAAATCGACCGCCAGCACCAGCGATTTCACGATCG
>JBAIYN010000442.1:0-2271 GCA_037915775.1 Burkholderiales bacterium
TTCAGGTCGAGCGCATCCTTGCTGCCGTAGTGGTCGATCATCACCGAATGGTCGACGACGAGGTCGACCGGCACCAGCGGCTCGATCGTCTTCGGATTCTTGCCGGTGCGGGCAGCGACGGATCGCATCGCGGCCAGGTCCGCCAGCAGCGGCACGCCGGTGAAGTCCTGCAGCACCACGCGCGCGACGACGAACGGAATCTCATCGGTACGTTCGGCGTTCGGTTTCCAGTTGGCCAGTTGGCGGACGTGCTGCTCCGTCACCTTCTTGCCGTCACAGTTGCGCAGCACCGACTCCAGCACGATGCGGATCGAGACCGGCAAGCGGTTCACCGCGGGGAAGGTCTTTGCCAGCGCAGGCAGGCTGTAGTACGTGCCGGTCTTTCCCTTGCCGGGCGCGAACTGCTGGCGCGTGTTGTGCAGGTTGTGTGTCACTTGCTCTCCTTTGAACGAATCTGGACGTCGTACAGCAGTCCCTTGTCATCCTGGCAGGTCCCGCCGCCGGTGCGGCCGTAGGACATGCCCCTGAAATCGCAGCGCAGGCCGGATCCGTCCGCTGCCTGCAGCAAGGCCTTGGCTTCGGAGCCGGCCGGGTTGTCGATCGTGACCGTGCTGCCGAGCGCATACCGGCGCCAGCCCCAGCCGCCGCTGACATAGGCAGTCGTGCGGTCGGGCGCGGAGTAGACCCAGGTTCCCGTGTAGGTCCTGTTGTCGATGGTGATGCTGACGCTGGCCTGTGAACCGGTCTCCACCGCTTCGCCGTAGTACAGCTTGCCGCTGGTCCGCGGCATCAGGGTCAACTGGTAGGTCGACGCGCAGCCGGCGAGCAGCAGCGCGGCAAACCAGGGTGCGATCCGGCGCATCATGGAGATCTCCTGCTGAACATTCCCTGATCTCCTCAGATCACCATCATGTCGACAAATTCGTGAACAGGTGTTACCGCTAGCCGCTTTGCGTCCAGACAGCGCTCCAGGATCGCGCCGGCCCGCTTGGGCGGAAACACGCGCGCCAGGTTGGCGCGGAACTTCTCGACCAGCCTGGGCATGCCTTCGCGGCGCCGGCGCCGGTGGCCGATCGGGTATTCGACCACCGCTTCATCCAGCATCGTGCCGTCGCTGAATTCGACCGTCAGTGCATTGGCGATCGAGCGCCTGGCCGGATCGTGGTAGTCCTTCGTGAATCTGGGGTCTTCGACGCAGTCGATCCGGGCGCGCAGCGCGTCGATGCGCGGATCCGCGGCCACGTCGTTCTCGTAGTCGGCCGCCGTCAGGCGCCCGAAGATGATCGGCACCGCGATCATGTACTGGATGCAGTGGTCGCGGTCGGCCGGATTCGCGAGCGGCCCCTTCTTGTCGATGATGCGCAGGCAGGCCTCGTGCGTGCGCACCTTGATCCGCCGGATTTCGGCAGCGGTCCGGCCGCACTTCTGCATTTCGGCGTGGATCGACAGCGCGGCTTCGACGGCAGTCTGGGCGTGAAACTCGGCCGGGAACGCGATCTTGAACAGCACGTTCTCCATCACGTACGTGCCATACGGGCGCTGGAAGCGGAAAGGCCTGCCTTCGAAAAGCACGTCGTAGAAGCCCCAGCCTTTTGCGGTGAGCACGGTCGGATAGCCCATCTCGCCGGTCTTCGCAATCAGCGCCAGGCGCACCGCGCGGGCGGCGGCGTCGGCCGCGGCCCAGCTCTTGCGCGACCCCGTGTTCGGAGCGTGCCGGTAGGTGCGCAGCGGATGGCCGTCGACCCAGGCCAGCGACAACGCGTTGACGATCTCGTCCTTCGAAAGGCCGAGCATCTGCGCGACGACCGCGGTGGATGCGACCTTGACCAGCACCACGTGGTCGAGTCCGACGCGGTTGAACGAGTTCTCCAGTGCAAGGCATCCCTGGATTTCGTGCGCCTTGATCATCGCGACGAGGACGTCCTGCATCGTCGGCGGTTGGCCGCCCGCCGCCGCTGCATTGCGCGCCATCCAGTCCGCGGTCGCCAGGATCGCGGCGAGATTGTCCGACGGATGTCCCCACTCGGCGGCGAGGAAGGTGTCGTTGAAATCGAGCCAGCGGATCATCGCGCCGATGCTGAACGCAGCCTGCACCGGATCGAGTTGAAACCGCGTGCCCGGCACCTTCGCCCCGTTCGGGACGATCGTTCCGGGGACGATCGGGCCGAGCAGCTTGGTGCAGGCGGGGTAGCCGAGCGCCTCGAAGCCGCAGCCGAGCGTGTCCATCAGGCAATGGCGCGCAGTGTCGTAGGCCTCGCGGCTCCTGATCCG
>JBAIYN010000278.1:0-2007 GCA_037915775.1 Burkholderiales bacterium
CGATATTGACCTGCATTTCCGCGGTCAGTTCGAGACCGTCCGCGGCTGCCATTTCCTTGTCGACCAGCAACTGCTCCGCGAGCACGCGCAGCCGCGCCTGCTCGCCGGCGGAAAGGCGCGTCGTGAACGGAAGCGCGGCGAGCGCGGCGTTCCACACATCGTCGGGGATCGCGACGCTGCGCGCGCCGCCAAGCCGTGCCAGCAATGCCTTCAGCATGGATTCGATTGTGCCGCAAGCGCCGGCGGTGATCCGCATTCCTATAATCGTTCGATCCTTGGCGAGTCTCCCGATGACCGATCCGCGTTCGCGCGAAACCGACGTCCCCGCCGCGCCCGCAGTCGATCCGGGTGCGGCGCGCTCGCTCGTTGCGCCGCTGTATGTCGATCGGCGATTGCGCACCGGTGAGCCGTTTCTCGCGCACGCCGATGGCATGGCGGCGATCGTGCGGCCGCTGCGCGACGACGGGGACCTGCTCGCCGCCGCCTATCTGTTCGGCGTGCACGACGTGCTGCGCGACGCCGACGATTTCGTGCGCACGCACTTCGGTGCGGTCGTGGCGCAGCTTGTTCTCGACCTGCGTGTGCTGATGCGCCTGTCCGAGCGCACGCGCGGCCGCGCGCAGGCCGATGCGACGGCCGAGGCCGAAGCGCTGCGCAAGATGCTGCTGGCGATGGTCAACGACCTGCGGGTGGTGATCCTGCGGCTCGCTTCGCGGTTGCAGACGCTGCGCTGGTATGCCGCCACGAAGCAGCCGGGCGCCGAGGACTTTGCGCGCGAGACGCTGCAGCTGTATGCGCCGCTCGCCAATCGCCTTGGAATATGGCAGTTGAAGTGGGAGCTGGAGGATCTGGCCCTGCGGTTCCTCGAGCCGCAGACCTACAAGCAGATCGCGCGCTGGCTCGAGGCCAAGCGCGTCGAGCGCGAAGCCTTCATCGAAGGGGCCATTGCACGGCTCATGCAGCTGCTGGCAGAGGCCGGGATCCGCGCGGAGGTCAGCGGCCGGCCGAAGCACATCTACAGCATCTGGAACAAGATGCGGACGAAGTCCCTGGCGTTCGAACAGCTGTACGACGTGCGCGCCTTGCGCGTGATCGTCGACGACGTCGCACAGTGCTACCAGGCCTTGTCGCTGGTGCACCAGCACTGGACGCCGATCGGCGACGAATACGACGACTACATCGGGCGGCCGAAACCGAACGGCTATCAGTCGCTGCACACGGTCGTTCGGGATGCGACTGGACAGGCGCTCGAGATCCAGATCCGCACCCGCGCGATGCACGAGGCGGCCGAACTGGGCGTTGCCGCACACTGGCGCTACAAGGAGCAGACCAGCGCGCGTGGCAAGGCGGCGCGCGCCGAGGAAGAGCGCATCGCCTGGCTGCGCCAGCTGCTGGCGTGGCGTGCCGACGTGAGCGAGCCGGTCGGCGCCGGCGCGCTGGCCGGGGAGGAGCGCATCTACGTGTTGACGCCGCAGGCGAAGGTGGTGGAGCTGCCGGCCGGATCGACGCCGATCGATTTCGCTTACCACGTTCATACGGAACTGGGTCATCGCTGTCGTGGCGCGCGCGTCGACGGAGCGATGGTGCCGCTGACGACGCGTCTGACAACCGGCCAGACCATCGAGATCGTCGCGGCGAAGACGGGCGGGCCAAGTCGCGACTGGCTGAATGCGGATCTAGGTTACCTCGCCAGCCCGCGATCGCGTGCCAAGGTGCGGCAGTGGTTCAACGCGCTCGAGCTGGAGCAGAGCGTTGCGGCGGGACGCGAGATCGTCGATCGCGAGCTCGCACGCCTCGGAAAGACCGCCGTCAAGCTCGACGATCTGGCGCGAAGGCTGGGCTTTGCGTCGGTGGACGAGCTTTATGTCGCCGCGACGAAAGAGGAATTCAGCCTGCGCAGCATCGAGCAGGCATTGACCACGGCGCCAGGCGGCGCTGCGGAAGTGGCAATGCCGGCACTGCCGGCCGCGACGGCAAGGGCAGCTCCAGCCGCCAAGGGAAAGGTGC
>JBAIYN010000058.1:0-4630 GCA_037915775.1 Burkholderiales bacterium
GCTCGCGCTGCTGGCAATCGCATTCGCTTGCGCGCCGGCAGCGGCCCAGCAAAGCAAGACGATCGCCGGCATCGTGATCAATTTCGGCATCATGCCGGCAGAGGCCGCACTGAAGGCGGAAGGCCATCGCGAGGCGCACCCGACGACCTTCCCGGCCGGATCGCAGCACCTGCTCGTCACGCTCGACGACGAGAAGACCGGCAAGCGGATCGGCGATGCCGAAGTGGTGATCGCCGTGACCGACCCGCACGGCCACGTCGAGAAGAAGCCCCTGCTGCACACGCAGGCGCGCGGACTTGCGGACTACAGCGAGCTCTTCAGGTTCGGCTGGGACGGGGTATACGACATCCACGTGATCATCACGCTTCGGCCGGACGCGAAACCGATCGAAGCGCGATTCACCGTGCATCACACCGTCTGAGCACGCGATCGCCGGCGCCGGTCATCGCGCCCGTCGCGGCCCGTCGAGCGCAACGCCGGCGGAGGTGTTTGCCTGCCCTACTTCCAGGCATAGATATAGGTCACACCGAAGAACGTGACCTCCTGCACCGGCTTTATCCACACCGTGGTGTTGTCGCTGTAGGTGTACGGGACACCGTTGTACCCGTAGGCCCAATCGTTGTACTTCGCGCGCTGGTACATCGCGTCGAGGCGCACCGTCGAGGCCTCGCTTAGCGCGTACTTGCCGTACAGCTTGACCTGCGTGCTGCGATAGACGATGTCCGGAAGGCCGCCAGCCGCGGCGAGCAGCGCGGCATTGCCGGGCAACGCCGATGCATCGAGCGTCTGCGCGTAGACATTCTTGTCATTGATGAACGTCACGCCGCCGCCAAGATCGATCTTTTCGGTCGGCTTGCCAACGATACCTAGGCCGACGCTCGTATTGCTGTTGTCGAACCCGAGGATGTAGCCGCCGGGCCTTGCCTGATTGAGGCGCTGCGAGCCAATCGACGCATAGCCGGTCAGGCGCACGCTGTACTCGTCCGACAGCAGGTAATCGGCATCGAGGCTGTACAGCTCCATGTGCGTGCTGCGCAGGCCCTGATCGCTGCCTCGGTACTTGTCCTCGCCGCCTTCGGCGACAAGCTGCAGAGACAGCTCGTCCATCGGTTGCCACGTGGCGGTCAGCTTGCCCTTGTTGCGGCGTCGATCCGCCAGCGTCGGCATCAGGATCGCGATGGAATCATTGAACGTGATCGATGGCGCAGTGACTTCGGTCACGCCGAAGCCGGTGCTGCTCGGCTGCAGCCAGTTCGACCCGGTACGGTCGCTCGTTTCGAGCCGGATCGATCCACTCAGCGTTTCCGTCATACGCCGGCGCAGATCGACGTAAAAGCCGGTCTCGTCTGTCTTTTGGCGCAGCGCAGTGATGCCTGCGACTGCGCTGGTGGGCGTAAAGGTGCCGCGGTCGATGTGCTCGTAGTTCGCGCCGACGCTGCCCTGGATTTCGTTCGTGATCTGATAGGTCGCCATCAGCCTGCCGCGGGTCTTGGTGTTCGGCAGGCGCATGTTGGTGTACGCATACGTGCCGAAGCCCTCGACGTTGTACAGCGCCAGGGGTGTCTTGTCGTCTTTGTCTTCGTAGCGCGCCTCGGCGAGCAGCGAGAGCTTGGGCAGGGGACGCGACGTGATGCCGACCTGCGCCAGTGTCGTGTCGACGCGGGCGCCGAGGTTCGTGACGCCCATGGGCACGCCGGCGAACGAAGCACCGAAGTCCTGCTTCTGCGTGGCCTGGCCGTACGCGAGCTTGAAGTTCGCGCGGGTCGTCGGCGTGAATGCGTAGTTGCCCGTCAGATCGAACTGATGAGCCTGATTGTCAGGCGCCAGCGCGACCGGATTGTTCAGGATCGACAGCAGGCCGGCGCTCGGGGTGAGCGGCGCGCCCAGCGGGCTGTTCAAGGACCCCGACACGTTCGGATTCAGCGTCGCAAACTGGTTGTTGAAGAACGAGCCGTAATAGCCGGCGCTCAGCCGCAGCTTGGCGCCCGCATAGTTCACGCGCGCCTCGACCTGAGCATGATTCGAATCGATCGGCTCGGGCAGCAGCAGGATTCCGGTTCCGGCGGTGAATGCGTCCGGCGCCGCACATCCCGGCGTCACCGGCGAGCCGCAGGTGATGCCGATGCCGAACAGGCGCGAGCCCTCCTTCTTTTCTCCCTTCAGGCTGACTTCCAGCTGGACCGCGGGATTGAACCATTTCGAGAACGCCACGCCGAGGCTCGTCCGCTTGGTGCTGAGGGTCAGATCCGAGCCGCTTCCGACGCCGCCGCTCAAGTAGGACACCTGCGGCGTGGACGAGCCGGCGCCGAGCAGGCCGGTGTTGACGGTGTACGGGTCGCGCCGCGTCAGCTCGCCGTAGTTGAGGGAGAACTTCCAGTTGCCCTGCCGCTGCCAATCGAGCTGCAGTTCGCGCGTATCGAGTCCGAGATTGGTCCCGCGCGCATCGACCGTCGTGCCGGTATCCGGGTTGACGCGGTAGTAGCTGAAGTCGAGCAGTCCGTATCCGCTGTCGTTGCGCATGCCGTTGTACTGGCCGAACAGCGAACGATCGGCGCTGTTGCCGCTGACTGCGCCGGCGCCGACGCTGACCGAGCCCTCACCCTGGCTGTCGGCGCGGGCCGATCCAAAAGCCGCCAGCACCGCAATCGCAATGGCGGTCTGGCACAGCACGATGTGACGCGAAGAGGCTTTCATCTTCTGCTCCGGAACTCAGCGGAACAAGAACTGCGGCGTCGGGTTCGTGGCCGACGGATTGTTGGAGCCATGCACCTGCGTATGGCAGTTCAGGCAACTCCGCCCCTGCCAGAAGTTCACGACGTTCTTGCCGCTCGATCCCGCCGTGACCGCCGGCGATGCCTGACCGCCGACCGCGGGCGGGAAGACGCCCGGTTGGCCCGCAAGCGCGCCGACACCGCTCGCCACGTGCGGGGTATGGCACTCCTGGCACAGGATCGGCGGCCGCGCCTTCAGCATCGCCGAAATGGTGCTGCCGTGCGGGTTGTGGCACGTTGCGCAGTCATCCTGAACAGGTTCATGGTTATGCACGAATGGGCCGCGCTTTTCGGGGTGGCATGCGTAGCAGGTGTCGTTCGTGCTGTCGCGCTTGACCAGCTTCGGCCCAGCCGATCCGTGCGGGTTATGGCAGTCCGAGCACGCCATCTTCCCTTCCGGAATCGGATGGTGCGACGGCTTGTTGATCTGCGTGCGCTGCTCCTTGTGGCAGGTGAAGCACACGTCCGCTTGCGTGAGCCGGCCACGCACCCTGTCATCGTTGGTATGAATCTGGTGGCAGGTGTTGCACGCCACGTTGGCGCTCGGATGCGCGCTGCCGTCCCACATCGCGCGCTTCGCATCCTTCTCGTGGCAGCTCAGGCAGACCGCGCTGCGGTCGCTTGCCGCCATCGCCTGCTTGCCCTTGAACAGGCGATCCGGCTTCGCCTTCGTCGGACCGGCCAGGTGTGCGGCGCTCGTGCCGTGGCACGTCACGCAAGTCGGCGTGCGGGGATCGGCCGCCATTGCGTGAGGCGTGTGGTTGTACTTGGCAAGGTCATCGTCGTGGCACTTCAGGCATTTCGACGACGCCTCTGCATCCATCGATGCCCAGGCCGATCCGACGAAACCGCACAGCAATATGCCGGCCAACGCCAGCGCTCTCATGATTCGCATTCGAACCTCACCCCTCCGGACCCCGAGCCCAGTCCGTCATCAAACGGAGGGGCAGCAACTGCCCCTCCCCTGACCCGCCTTCGCCGCCACGACTACTTCACGTTGTGGACCTGATCGATTGCCGCCACGCCGTTTCCGGGCGCGTGGCAATCGTCGCATACCTCGAGCGTGCCGAAGGCCCTCGCCTGGGTCATCGCGGGTATCGACAGGTTGCCGAACCCGGCACCGCCCCACTGCGTGACGTGGCCAAGCACCGGCCCGACCTTCGCCGATGTGCCGTCGTGGCACGACATGCAGGTGGCCGCCTTCGGCGTGATGACCATCCATTGCAGCGGATCGGTCACACCGGCCGGCTTCAGCACCATCGCGCCGACTGCACTCTGGTCCTTGTACTGCGAATTGTTCACGTGGCAGGCATTGCAGTTGATGCCGTTGCTGTCCGGCCACTGCACTTCCTCCGCATAGTTCTCTGCAGCCGCCGTCGTCGTCGTGCTCGGCGCCCCGACGGCAATCTTGGCGGCGTTCATCACCGCGGCGATGCTGTCGAACGTCGACCCGGCAGCGACAGCCGTGCCAGCGGGGATCGCGACTTTCGTCGCCCCGCTGACCGAGGTGGTGACGTCCGCGAGGAAATAGCCCGCCGATAGCAGCGTGCCGCTCTTGTCGAAAGCGCCGGCCACGACGTTTCCGTGCGTGAACGGGGAGCTGCGGAACGCATTGCTGTGAATGCCGTGGATGAACCGCTTGGCCTGGAACGACTCATACAGTGCCACTCCATTCGTCATCACGTTGCCGCTCGATGCGCGATTCGGGTCGTGGCAGACCGGACAGGCCTCGACGATGTTGCGCGCGCCGCCGTGGAACGCATTCGCCAGGGTGTTCGAGCCCGACGCCGTGCCGAGGAAGCCGTGGCACACATTGCACTTGTCGGTTGCGACGATCGTGCGGCGTGGACTCAAGTTCC